>JAVYML010000004.1 GCA_038736355.1 Candidatus Hadarchaeales archaeon | reverse complement strand
CCCTCTCTATGGCCACCTGTCTTCCCAACCTGGCGAACTCCTGCTTGCGCTTTGACTGCCTGTAACCTCCCCTCTTGTACATCTGGGAATCTTGGAGGGCAAAGGGATCGGCACCAAAGGTTCTTTGCATGATGGAATAAAGTGGTCTTTCCTTTTCTACCTCAAGGTATTTTTTGGAAAGAGCGTACAATTCGCGGATATATTCTCTTTCCCTAGCTTCAAGCTGGCCGGCTTTTTCGTCCAGCCCCTTTCTTCTCTCCACGTTTAGGTAAGTAGGAGAGAATCAAATAAAAAGCTTACTCTACCGGGAGCTTGTAAGGAGTAGTTCCCAGGAGTATCAATTTTCCTTCCTGACCCATCTTCCTATCCGCCAAGCAGCTGTAATGCAGGATGTTTTCTCCAGAACCATCATACCCTTCTTCCACCATGATCTGCATCTTCTCCCTCGTCATGTCCAAGGGCCAAACCTGTCCTTCCTTCCAATCTATGGATGGGAAATCGCTGGGCTTCAGCCATTCGATGGTTGGATCAAAAAGATACTTCAGTCTCGGTACTTCATTGTAGGGAGGAACCCTCCCCGTCTTCCTATCTACTCCTCCCTCCGATTCCAACAACTCCCAATACTCCTTGGGCAACTTATCAGGATTGGCGATGAGATCCCTTATGTTCGCCTCTCTATAAACTGGGGCAGGGAGAGCGGTGAGGAAGGCCTTGGGTGGGGGTATGCCTTCATCGTAGGGTATGGCCCACCCTTTGAACGCCTTTCCTTTGAGGTAGAGTTCCCTCATCTGATGGAGCATGGGAGTTTTCTTCTCAGGAGTGATGACCTTGTTGATAGCATCACATACCAAACCCTTCGGTCCCGTGGTGAAAAGTTCATCGAGTCTCCTAACCCAAAGCTCGGAGGGTAGGGCCAAAAGGGTGTTTAGGATGGGGGGAAGGGGTTCATAGGTGTAGAACATCATGGGGATACCGAACAATCTAGTGGCGTTCATGGCCATCCAAACTAGGCCCCAAAAGTGTGAAGTCCAGAAGGCGTGTTGGGAAGCAATACCCATGTTGCCAGGAGAAGTGGAGATGTAAAGAGTGGCATGAGTCCACTTGGGGAAGATCTCTTCCCTCAGGTCCTTGATGATGTCCCTAGCCATCCGGAGCCATTCTATCAAATCATAGGGAGATTTCTTTGGAATTTCCTTGAGTTTTATACCAGTACGCAGGTGTCTGCGTTCGAGCGGTGCCGTGACATCGGAAGGAACGGCCATGAATTCGCTGGGGGTAAGGAGCTTTTGTCTATCCTCTTCATCGAAATGCTGTACGATTTCCTTTGTCATTCCTATGATCCAGTGCTGTACCGGTACCCCATCCTCATTGTGATATCCTTGGAACCAAACGAATTCTCCTCTCCACCAATCCACATGGCACCACATGGTGGTTGCATATTTCCCATAGAGCATCTGGGTGGTGGAGAAACCTAGGTCCGGCCTCACCATGTAGGCGGGGGGATGGCTGAGGTGGCAAAGCCACTTGGCTTTGATGAGCTCTGAAACGGGAGGTTTCTCAGCCACCGCTTTCTTGCAAACCTCAATGGCATGGATAACTCGATAAGCCCACTCTACGAATTCCTCATAAATCAACTTGTCATACTCCTCCATGGTTATCCCTCCCCTTTCCTTAATCCAGTTGAGCATCCAAGGTTCGGTGGCCATGCCATCTGGGGCTATGTGCTCATAACCCGGCGGGTAAGTATCCCTGTAGACTTCTGCCTGTTTTTCCCTTATTTCCAGTACCGTTCCACTAACTTTTTTCTTGAAATCCTCAAAAGCTTCAGGACTCAGTACTCTGCTAACACCTTCTAGGTGCCTGCTCATGATCACACCTACATGTCCTCTGTGAGGAGTTCTGGATTGAATCCCGCTATGACCCTAAGTTTGGCTGCCCTTGAAATGATTTCCAAAACTTCCGTTCTGGACTTGAAGGGATGAGTATCCCAAGTATAAGCCAGATCGAGCTTCCTACATTCTTCTTCGGAAAGGGGTCTGCCCACGGGAACCGGGTTATCGAGCACCCTTCCCATCTGATCCTTGATGTAAACCACCTCTCCACTTTCCTTGTCCAAGATGTACCTCCTCCTGGCATCGAACATCAACCCATCCTCGTCCAATCTGAGGGAGTGACCATGAATGGTAATCCCCTTCAGGGCCGTTCTAGCCGGGTTAAAGATTTCGGTCTCCAAAAGCATTTTCATCGCCGCCTCCAAGTCCCTTTCCCTCATCTCCAAGATGCACCTCCCACTGTAAGCCACCACATCTATTCCCCTCAACCTGTTGAAGTAGAGCCTCAGCCTGCCATAGGGTGCGATCGGCGGATGCCAGAAACTGTCCGCGAACTGTACAAATCTTATCCTATCCCCAGCCCTAGCCCCGGGAGTGGGGACCACGATGTTCTTGATGGGATCGTATGGCTCGATGAGTTCTTCGAGAGGGGGATGCACACTCGGATAAAGGGCTCCCACGGGTCTATGACCCAGCAGGCGCGTGATATCGTCATCGGAGATCTCGCGGTATTTCGCCAACTTCCTTCTCTTGTCCCAGAGTTTTCTCCTCCTTTCAGAAGTCTCGTCCTTTCCGGGATAGATTTGGGGCTCGTATTTGGTCTTTGCCATTTTTACCCTCTCCTCACCTCCGATTTTATCCTTTCCGCCGCCTCCGCCACTTTCTTCAAGGGCTCATGGAGAAGGGGCAATCTTTCCCTTATCTTGAAGTAACTGGCGGAAGTCATTTCGGGAGAGAAGAGCTGAGTACCCGAATCCAGACACATGCCTGCCACAATACATGGACCCACGAACCCAGAACCATGTCTGGGAATCACATGGTCGAGGGTATAAGCACCCGGACCCGCTCCTCCATAAATGGAGTGGGTGTAGAAGGCGAAACCCTGTCCCGTCCCTTCCACCCTACCCGCATCTGGATCGGGAAGACCACCCGTCTCCATCAAAAGGAGATCCCCGAAGTATCCCACTACCGTGGAAACACTTTGAGCTGCCCTGCTGGCACCCACATTCACTATCACAGCAGCCAAAACGGCGGCACAAGTGTATGCATTCCAAAGGGGATAATCGTTGGTGGAGTAAATCTTGTAACCGGACGGTAGGGTCCTCTTCACCTTTATCACCCCATCCTCTATCCCCCTGCGCACTATGCTGTAAGCCACGTCCCCTATCGTTCCCTCCCTGTTCTCCTTCACCAAGTCGAGTACCAGATTATGGGCGTTGAAGCCTTGGTAAGCCGAACCAAGGAGTTGGTATCTTTCAAACCACCCCAGAGCGTTCCCCATCTCCCACTGGGCGGCTTGCTCCAAAATAGTGGCGAGTGCCACCCCATCCATGGTCCTCTTGTTACAAAGAGCTACCAGATGGTTGACCATGATGGCCTTGAAGCCCGAGCCCAGCCCGTCGACGGTGTTGCTTTGCTTGAGGAAGGTGGAAACTGGACCACCCGGAGGAAACTCTGGAGATTGCGGATATCTTCCGAAAACAGCCCCTTTCAACATGTTGCATCCGTCTGGATCCGTTTCTGGAGTCATGTTGAAAGTTTCTGCCACCGCCTGGCAGAGGGCTACTGCTGTCCAAGTGAGGGCGGGATCCCTGCTGGCCGAAATCTCCATCATCCTGCGGGGAACCTTTACTATGATGTATCTACCCACACCCTCCACGAGGGGTTCTCCATCCCCATACCTCTCTATCTTGTCCCTTATTCTCTCCGTGATCTCCTTGGCCTTGTCAACCAGCGGAAGGTCCCTTCCATACCAAGGCATCTTGTTTTCATCCTGTCCCACTGCCGTTTCCCAGCCGGCCATTCCTTTCTTCATCAGGGTTTCGAGCTTGCCCAAATCGATAATGGCCACCCTTTTGAAGAGGTCAAGGACTTCCCTCATGTAGGGGTTGTAGAGGGGAGAAAGGGCCTTCAAGGGGATATCCGTGGCTAAGCAATTTCCTAGATCATCGTACAGGTCCACGGTTTCCTTTCTCTTCGTCTCCGCCTTCATCTCCTCACCTACGGGTGTCCGAGAGGCCACATCACGGGCCGTGGGATGGGTGTGGGACTCCCCGGAGCAGCCTCCCGACCATTAGTAGCTTCTAACACATCACATAAAAGGTCTATGGCTGCCACCGTATTCCCTATGATTTCCACCCTTCCCTCGTATAAAGGATTGAAGGGGGGTAGTTCACCGCAGAGAACGGCCACCAGATCGTAGTATCCTATTCTAACCACCACGTCCGGTTCCTCCTCCGCATAGCCCTCCATCACATCCGTGGGATTGAGGAAAATCCTTGCGTATTCTATCCCTCTAGTGGGATGCTTTACTTCGAAGAGGATGAGCCTAGAGGGAGGGGTACTTCCAATGGAGATGGCCAGAGGACTCGTCATGGCCTTTCCTATAATGAAGTCATGGAGCAACTCATAGGCTGTAGGCTCCCTCCCCCGGTCTACTATCCAAAGGGAATGCGGGTATTCCCTCCACCATCCTTCCGGACGAGGTTGTGAAGCCTTGGGGAGGGGCGGCTTTTCCGTCGTCACCCTTTCCATAACGGATGGAAGCTTGGTTTTTTCAAACTCTTCTGCAAAGTTGGGATACCATTCTTCTAGTTTGGGGATTTTTCTCATCCCCTCACCTCAGTGGGGCGGGAGTACTGGGTCCCTCTCCCCCGCAGGCATGAACTGTCTTATGCCTGCCTTGGCGATACAGAGCCTGGGATGTTTGAAGTCGAAAACCAGATGGGGATCGGCGAAGGCCACCTTCACGATGGGGCTCAGGCACCAGGCGCTTCCCCTTCCTATCATGGCCCCATAAACGGCTGCTGCCCTGATCGCACCGTGGGCGGCGCTGAAGGATTGCATGGGATAGTTCAGTCCCCTCAACTCCGCCAGGTTTCCCTCCTCCGGCCTGAAGCTGCACAGATAGGGAAGACCTATATGGTCTTGGATTTCTTGTCCCGCCCATCCCGTTCTGAGCCAGCCTTCTTTCATCACATGGGCGATGGAGTAGTGAGCTGCCATCAATCCCATCGTGGAACTGCCTGTGATGATGCTTGCAGTAGACGCAGCTATGGAACCTATAACGGAAACCCTGTGGGCACCTCCCCAATGGAATTCTGCCAACGTGGGGAACTTCTCATAGCTTTCCATGGTGTATTGGATAATGGTGTTCACCATGAACTTCACAACATCCCACTCAGGGGGTGCCTTTCTCACACCCATGGTGTATCGGTGGATGAGCTCCACCAGCTCATCGGAGAAGGATTCTATCACGTTACCCGCCAAGGCGGCTGAAGCCACGGTGTTGGAGAAACCTATACCTCCACTCATGTAGAAACCCAACCAAATGGAGTTGTCTATCACCGCCGCTATTCCTCCCACTCCCTCGTTCAAGGCCCTCAGGTACTTTTTGGCCTCCTCCTCATCCTCCTGGGCTACCTCCAGGAACCTCCTGGCCGGGAGATCCCTTTCCGCCTGCATGAAGTCGCAGATGTAACCGTCGGGGAAGCCTCCGGGTTCGTTCGTTCCCCTCATCCTC
>JAVYML010000002.1:300000-440073 GCA_038736355.1 Candidatus Hadarchaeales archaeon | reverse complement strand
GAGGGAGAGGAGGAGCTTTTGCTGGTGGCGGTAGAAGGGGAGGTCGGAGGCCTTCCTGATCCTCTGTCCCGTGACGGGATCCTGATAGAGGAGGCGGTCTACCACCCCTCCCGAAACCACGGCATCCACAATTTCTCTAACATCGGAAGGTCTGACCGAAACATAAAAGGTCTCGTCCGGATAAACCGTGACCACGGGCTCCCTCTGGCAGAACCCGTTACAACCCGTCTCCTTTACCTCTATCCTTCCCACCAATCCCCTGCTTTCTATTTCCTCCTCCAAAGCTGCTAGGACCTTATCACTCCCAGCCGCCAGGCCACAGGCCGATTTGGTGCAGATGGTGAGGAGGGGGCGATTGGGATCCCTACCCCTAAGAAGCTCCTCCCTCCATCTGCTCAAGTCTGCAGGTGATTTCAGCCTCATTTTCTCACCCTCGCCTCCACTTCTGCGGGTACGGCTGAAGGCGCGGCTTTTACTCCGAACTTTTCCAGCAGCTTCGCCACGGAAGCTGGCGTGAGGTTCCCGTAGTAGTCATCGTTTATCATTATCACAGGCCCTATCGCACAACATCCCAAGCAGTTGACCGTCTCAAGCGTGAACTGGAGATCTGGGGTGGTTTCTCCGGGAGAGATGCCCAGCAGATTCATTATCCTCTCTAAAATCATCTGCGAACCCCTCACTTGGCAGGAAGTACCCATACAAACTCTGATCAGGTTCCTTCCCCTTGGACTCAGGGTGAAAGCCTTATAGAAGGTTACGATGCGGTAAACGTTGCTCAAAGGCACGTTGAGTTGCTTGCTCACTTCAAAGAGGACCTCCATCGGAAGCCAGCCCAATCCCTTCTGAAGTCTCAACAGGATTTGAATCAGTTTGGTTCTGTCATAACCGAATTCTTCCAAAACCTTGTTCACGAGATTGCCCATTCCGGTTAACTTCATTTGCTGTTCGGGCTGTGATTCTGGACCCCTCTCCTTCGCTCCCTCTGGCAACTTGACCTTAAACCTGCAGCGGGGACAGGTGGTATAGAAAGCCCCCTTTCCGCGGTAATCCCAGACGTATCCACAGTGCTGACATTTTACCTTACTCACCTACTCACCAACCTAATTCTTTCCCCGGATTTTATATACTTTTCCCTTATAATATATAAATTGGATTAATCGAATATATTTTGTATTTTACCTCCTTAGAGAGACATAGTGGTTTAAAATCACCATCGCACATGTGCCCATCCCGTTCCCTCACACGATGGGCACATCAAATAATCTTTGGTTCTACCGGTTCCTCCACATAACCCACACTTAGTGGGAGGGAAGGCCACCATCACACTTCCCTTTCCCTTACAGGCGGGACATTTCGCATTACAACATCCCCAGCCGCTTCCCCTACACCAAGCACAGACAACGCTGACCACTTCTTCTTTTTTCATTTTATTCACTGGATCCGTCCTGACTCTGAATGGGGTAACCAAAAGTATGGTTGATCACTGTCTTAGCTATTTCCCCTCCACAGGTATAGATATCCATGAGGTTGGCCCTCACCAAGCAGGTTGAACACACCGCGAAAGGACGTTTTTCCTTCTTGGCCATCTCCCCCAATACCAGCATGTTCAGCTCGTCCATCTCTCCCGCTGCGTCCAGTACTTTGTTGGCCTTTTCTGTGTCCTTGTTCCAAAAAGCTTCCACCGCTTCTTCAAAATACAAATAGGAAGCTTGTCCCATGTTCACCATCTTTTCCAGCACGGAAGGATGGAACTTCTCCTCTTGGTGGATAAGCAAGTTAGAAATGTTTACCGTCAAATCAGCCACCCTTTCCATCTGTTGGATGAAATTCTGATAATCCAAACAATCCAAGAGATTGATCCCTATCTTTCCCGCTATCACGGGATCAAAGGCTGCATTCCGCAACATTCTAAGAAGAAGGAGGGAAAAACGATCCACATCCTCGTCTAGAGAGGCAACGGTCTTAGCCAGCTCCGCGTTCTCTTCTTGGAGAGCTTTAAGCATGTCCGCACACATGGAAGCCACAATGGTATGCATCCTTTTCATGCCAGTGTGAAGGGAAATCTTCGACATGTCGAGTAGACTCTCTACGAGAAATTCTTGGGAATCGGCTTTCATGATTCTCAGGTAAAGTTTGCCAGCTATGTCCCTCACCGTTTGCTGTTGTTCGGCGTTGAAAACCTCCCTGGATACAATCCGGAAGCGGGAGATCCCATTTAAGTATCCAGAAACCACCTCCCTGATGAATACTTCCTTCTTCTTGTCCTTCTCGAAGTTGATGGTGAGCTCCCTTTCCTCTTCTCTGAGCTCCTTTGGGTAAACAAACAAAGATCCATCTCCCTTCATACCCAGGTAAACGGTCCTACCTGGTTTCAATCCATGCAAGTCCACCCATTGCTTGGGAAGTGATATTACTAGGGTCGATTTTCCCAGTTGGACTACCTTTCTCGGTTGCACAGTTTATATTTTTTCTTTACGCATATATATTTCTTTGGTCCAGTTTCTAAATTTCTCTCTTCCCTTTTAGTATATACATTTGAGTTGTTATATGTATTATAAGGAAAAAGTATTTATTTTAATAGCTTCCGAAGAAAAGGATGCTGAAGATAAGGGTGGAAGAGCGCTTCGGAAAGCTCAAAGTGGTGGTATACCTTCCAAAGCCAAATAATAAATGGATGTCCAACGGCGGATACAGGATCTCCCCCAAAAAATCCCTGACTTCTTTCCTCAAAAATTTAAATGTTGACTTATATTTTTTTAAATAAAGTATATACTGTCGAGAAGAATTTAAAAAATCTATTCCAAAAGTATATAAAAGGGCAGAAAGTATGTATAGATGGAGGTGAGAAAAATGAAAACCCTCGAGTTGGAACCCCTGGAAAAGAAATGGACAGTGCTGATGGTGGAAAAGGAGTACGACGAGCCCCTCTGGGAACACGACGAGGTTCTGTTCCCCCGTCTTCCAAAAGCCCTCGAAGTGATTCGAACACCCTCAGCGGCCTTCAGGGAATTCCTTTGGGAACTCTTGACGAAGGAAAAGCCTGACTTCGTCACCGAAGAGAGGGGAAGGAGGAGCGAGAGAGAATTCTACGAGGAAAACCCAATAGCCCAAATATGTTCTGAGAAAGGAATACCCCTCTACCCCGCTGACGTTGACGAAAATGCCAGATATTACCTAGAAGGAAAAGTGAGTGAACTTAAGGAGAAAAGGGATGAAATCTTGAAAGTATTGGCGCGCAAGAAGAAAAGCGAGAAGCTCTCCCCACAGCAATTCGAGTATCTGAAGGCCTATGTCCAGTACCTACACCAAGAACTGGAAGAGGAGATGAGGAAGGCCGAGTTCGAAGTTAGAGAAGCTTGGATCACCATGGGAATCTTGGAAAGGGCTAGGAAGGTGGAAAAAGACGAAGTGCTGGTGGTACACCTGAGTAGTCCCAGACACATAGAAGGTGTGGCGAAGCTTCTCAGATCGATGGGGGCGAACCTCATCCATGTGAAACTGGAGAAGAAGGCCCTCCCCAACCTGAAAATGAATTTTCCCCCCACCAGGTTGGGGAGGGACCTCGAATTGCCTGGTTTCGAGGTAACCCCTGCGGTGAGGATCGTGGAAAGAGAAGAGATGCCTTTCCTCCTTTTTTTCCTCGATACCGAGCCCCACGTTAGTCCCTTCGACATCTCTTTAGCCTACGATGTGGGATTCGACGCCGTCATCCCGTATGCAGGAGTTAAGGCGGAAGATGCCAGAAATATCGTTCAGGATGCCCTTTTCTCCAGAGGTCCAAAGGGGGTGAAACGCTCCACTTTTCTCATAGGAGGGAAATCTCTGGAGGAAGCCGAGAAAATCCTAAAGGTGGTGAAGGAGAGCATGTTTCCACCCTTCGAGACCTCCGTGGTGATAGATCCCCATGGGGCCTATACCACCTCCGCGGCCTTGGTGGCCAAGATAGAGGAAGGAGTGAAAAAGCTGGGGATGGTGAGTGAGGGCTTGAAAGCAGTGGTGCTCGCTGGAACGGGACCGGTGGGGATGGCCTCGGCCACTCTCTTAGGTAGGTTGGGCTTCCAAGTGTACCTCACCTCTAGAAAAGAAGAGAGGGCCAGAAAAAGCGCCCAGGAAATCCTGGAGAGGTGGGGTGTCAAAGTGGAAGGAATACAAGTGGACGATCAAGAAAAAACCTTCGAGCTTCTCAGGGATGCTTACGTGGTGGTAGCGAGTGGAGCACCCGGAGTGGAGCTGGTCTCCGAGCAAACCCTGGAGAGGTTGGAGGGAAGCGAGAAAATCATGGCTGATGTTAACGCCGTTCCACCGAGTGGAATCGCGGGACTGAGACCTGACTACGATCTACAGGAGTTCCGCCCAAGAATCTTCGGCATAGGAGCGCTGGCAGTGGGCAAGCTCAAGAACAAGACGGAGAAGGAGATACTCACCAGGGCCAAGACGATGGGAAAAGGGGTTTACGACTTGGACTATGCCTTCAAGACAGCTAGGGAACTGCTCAGGGAAAGAAAGAGGGAAATGAAACTCGCCCCACTTCAAATCGCTTACTGAACTTTTTTAAATTCCTTGAAGGAAAAGAGAAAAGATGGGAGTCGACCCCAGCTGGCTCGTTCCCCTCGTTGCTCCTTTCCTGATAGGACTAGTAGTGGGAGCTATGATCAAAGCGGCTGCAAAGTTCATCATCCTCTTGCTGGTGCTGGTGGCCATTCTTGCCGTGACTGGATCCATCGCCTTCTCCGTCGAAAACCTGCTGGAAAGGGCCATGGATTACCTACCCAATCTCCTGAAAACGGGAAACACCATTAAAGACATCCTTCCCTACACTTCCCTGAGCTTCATCCTAGGCCTGCTGCTAGGGCTCTGGAAGCTCTAAGACCTTGAAGATTTGCCCTGTCGTGGGCTCTCCTGCGCTCTTTCTCTCCTCCGAAGGCATGCGGGTACTGGTAGTGGCCGATCTCCATTTGGGGATAGAAGGGGAGCTGGCAGAACAAGGTATTTCTCTTCCCAGCCAAATTCCCTCCGCACGAAGAAAACTGGAGGAGCTCATAAGGAGGAAAAAACCCGACAAGTTGATCTTCCTAGGAGACGTGAAACACAACGTTCCTACCAGCACCTGGAGGGAATGGGCCGAACTTCCCTCCTTTTTCGAAGCGTTGTCGGAACTGGTGGAGGTAGAAGTGGTGAAGGGAAACCATGACGGAGACATAGAAGGGATGGTACCTCCGGGGATAAAAGTACATGACCCTGAGGGGATAAGGGTGGGAAAGGTAGGACTCCTGCATGGCCACACCTGGCCTTCCCCCGAGCTGTGGAATGCGGGAGTACTGGTTTGTGCCCATAGCCACCCTGCCGTGGAGTTCAGGGATTCCCTAGGGGGCAGACTGGTGGCCCCAGTCTGGCTGAAGGGAAGGGTGGACACCTCCCTCCTCCCCCCGAAAAGGAAGAAGGGGGTGGAGGGCGAAAGGGAACTCATCGTGATGCCTGCCTTCGGGGAGCTGGTAGGAGGGTATGCCGTGAACGGACCTTCTTCGGAAGAACTCTTGGGTCCCCTCTTCAGATGCGGCGCCGTGCGCCTGGAAGAGATGGAGGCCTTCCTTTTGGATGGTACCTATCTGGGAAGGGTGAAGTCCCTTCCAGCAAGGAATAACTATCCTGAGGAAGAAGGATAAAAGATGGGAGCGGTTTTCAGACCGGAAGACGTGAGGAGGAGGGACTGGATAAGGAAGGCCCTGAGGGATTTGAGCCCCGAAACCGCGGAGAAGGTGGAGGAGCTCTTGAGGGTTCAAGGGGAGGGATGGAGGGAAGAACTGGAGAGGTTGGTGGGAAGGGAGAAGAGCAAGAGGTTGCTGGAAGAACTGGGGATGGGATGATGGTCCTGAAGGGTTTGATTTACTTACTCCTTGCCTTCTTCTTCTTGGGCCTTTATCTCCTCCTCCGCCGTTATAAGACGGAGGAGCCCATGGGAAAGGCCGAATCTTCCTAGAGGCTATCTACCCTTGGCGGCCACGATGCTTATCACGTCACCGTCCTTCAACTGATAGTCTTCCCCAACCCTACGTTTCGTTCTCGCATCTATGGCGTAGAGAAAGGATTCTCCCAACTCTGTGTGGATTTTATAGGCTAATTGTCTGGCCGTGGTCCCCCGCGGAACCAAAAAGGCATCAGGGAGAACATTTCCTTCCTTATCCGTAAGCTTGTTCTCGTCCTCCACGGGATATACCGCTATCAGATTCAGGAACTTATAAACGGCAGTATCCAGGCATTCCTGCACCCCCGTACTCCCCCATTTTTCTAGGTATCTCTTCACGGCCTCCAGCGCCTTGAGCTGTTCTGGAGTGAGGACCTCCGGTTTGAGGATGGAAAAGGAAGAATCGCCCGGACGATAGGAGATGAGGCCCTTGACCGCGGCCCTTCTGAGGAGCAATTCGGCCTCCGAACTTACGGGAACCACCACATAACCTGCCGCGCGCATCCTCTCCACATTTCTTTGGGCTGGTTCTAGGTCGGCCTTGTTGGCCACCACCATGATGGGCTTGCTCAGCTTCCTGAGCTCCCTCGCCAGCTCAAGCGGATGGGAGGGATCCAGGGGTGCCCGCTGAAGGGCCAAAGAAACCTGCTCCTCCGTGATGCCCAATCCGCTCAACCTCCTTGAAAGTTCCTTTTCCAAATCTTCTCCTCTGAGCTCCACCGTCCTGGTGAATTTCTTCCATCCCCTCTCCAGAATACCGCACAACCAAAGATCTATTTCCTCTTCCAGGAAAGCCAGGTCCTCGAGGGGATCGTGGGTTCCGGGGGGACAGGGCCTTCCGTTTTCATCGGTGGAACCAGCTGCATCCACCACGTGTAGCAGGGCCGAGGCCATGCGAAGGCTATCCAAGAACCTGTTCCCCAACCCCTTTCCCTGATGCGCCCCCTTCACCAGACCAGCCACATCTATTATCCTCACGGGTATGTACCTCACTCCTCCCATGCAGGTGGAGTTTCTCGGATGGCATTTTACCCCAAATTCCACGCATGGACATTTCCCCCTCACGTAAGCCACTCCCACGTTGGGTTCGATGGTGGTGAAGGGATAGTTGGCCACTGGCACATTGGCGAGGGTGACGGCATTGAAAAAGGTACTCTTACCCGTGTTGGGCTTCCCCACTAAACCCAGTTCTATCATGGAAAACCGAAGTGCTCAAAGTAATAACCAGGTTCCTTTTTGCTCCCGAAGCTCCTCACTCCCTTTTCCTTCAGCTGCTTCCTCAGTGCCTCCGCATACTCGTGCGTGATCTCTCCTCTTTTCTCCAAGTAATCGATGATCTCTTCAGCCTCCCTCTCCGTGTCACACCTGCGCAGGAAGTCCACCGCGGAGGGGGAAAACCCCTCACCCATCGCCGCTTTTTCCGCCTCCCCTTCATCCGTTCTGCTCCCCGAAATCCTCACCGTACCTTCTTTCCCCATCTCCCTCGCCAGATGGGGGAAGAGTTTCTTGAACTGCTCCGGGGTGAACTCCAAGTTATTCCTCCGAAGTCCCCGCCTCGGCCTCCCCTCCCCAGCTCCTCTTTTCTATGAAGGGCCTAGCGAGGAAGATCTGTCTGGGGGGAACGTCCTCGTAGATCACCGCTCCAGGTCCTATCGCCGAATAAGGACCAATCTTCACTCCGGGATTGATCATGCAGTTCACTCCCGTCTTCACATAATCGGCTATGATGGTCCCGAGCTTCCTTCTCCTGGTCCCCACCCTGTTTCCCTCCACTTCCATCTCCACCTCCGCCTCATCCAAACGCAGGTTGGCAATGGTGGTCCCGGCACCAAGGTTGCACCTGCTTCCTATCACGGAATCACCCACATACGAAAGGTGGGCGATGTGCGTATGATCCATGATGATGCTGTTCTTGATCTCCACTCCATGCCCAATCCTCACGTAATCTCCTATATAAGTACAGGGCCTTATGTAACAGTTTGGTCCTATATCACAGTATCTTCCTATGTAAACCGGACCCTCTATGTAAGAACCAGATCTTATCCTAGTTCCTTCCCCCACATAGACGTTTTCCTCTATGTGCACTCCAAATTCTATCTTTCCATGGACTTCCCCCTTCTGTCTCTTCAGGAAGTGTTCGTTGGCCACCAAAAGGTCCCAAGGTCTTCCGAGATCGGCCCAAAAGTTCAGGGGGGAAGCATAGATCTTCTTCCCCTCATCGAGGAGCAACTGCAGGGAGGTGGTGATCTCGTATTCCCCCCTCTCAGATCTCTCCGTCCTCTCTATGGCCCTAAAGATTTCGGGAGTGAAGATGTAAACCCCTGCATTAACGGTTTTGACTTCACACACTTTGGGCTTCTCCTCCACCCCCACCACCCTCTCCCCCTCCAAAAAGACCACCCCATACTGGCTTGCATCCTCCACCTCGGAGATGGCCAAACACCCCCCGAAGTCCGGGGAAGAAGCCTTCTCCGCATGAAGGTCCAAAAGGCGTCGGATGGAGGCCTCATCCGTGAGGGTATCCCCATTGATGACCAAGAAATCCTCCTTTCCCACCCATTCCCTCACCAGTGAAACGGCCTGTGCCGTGCCCAAGAGCTGCTGCTGGTGGAAGTAGGTTATCTTCAGTCCCAGCGATGAACCATCCCCATACCTCTCCATGATTTGTTCCTTTCCGTATCCCACCACCATTCCAACTTCGTCAAAGGCATCGATGAGGAGTTCCAGAACCCGATCCAAAGCTGGCTTACCCGCCACCGGAAGGAGGAACTTTGGGCGGGTGAAGGTGAGGGGACGCATCCTCTTCCCCAACCCCGCTGCCAATACCACTGCCTTCATCAACTCTCCTCTTCCACCTCCGGATTTATTTTTACCTAAATGGATAGATCAGGAAAGAAGGGAAAGAATCTCCTCCATCCTCTTCTTGGCATCCTCCTCCTTCCTCGCCTCGCAGGTTAGCCTCAAGCATGGTTCAGTTCCAGAAGGTCTCACCAGCACCCAGCTTCCCTCCTCGAAAAGGATTCTGAGGCCATCCACTTCCTCCACTCCCTTCACCCCCTTCAGCTTCACATGGTCCCTTTTCAACTTCTCCATTTTCTCCCCCTTCTCCGCCTGACCACACATCACCTTTTTCCTGAGGAGGGGATAACAGGGAACTTCTTCCAGGAGTTCAGAAAGCCTCCTTCCCTCCTCCTCCAGCATCCTGAGGATGAGGAGGGTGGCTAGAGGACCATCGGGTGCTAGGTGGGCCTCAGGAAAGATCCAAGCCCCGCTGGGCTCCCCACCGAACTTTCCCCCCACTTCTCTGAGGGTCTTAGCCACGTTCACATCCCCTACCTTCGTCCTCACCACCTTCCCACCCTTCCTTTCCACCCATTCCTCTATCACGGTGGAAGCATCCACGGTAGTCACCATCCTTTCCCCTTTTCCCACCAAGTGGGAGGCCACCAGAGCGAGTAACCTGTCAGGATGTACGAATCTTCCCCTGTCATCCACTACGGCTATCCTATCGGCATCACCATCATGGGCAAACCCAAGCTCTGCCCCACTCGATACCACCACCCTCGAAAGATCCTGAAGGCTCTCGGGAGAAGGCTCCGGATCCCTTCCCGGAAATTCCCCACTGGGAAAACAGTTGAGGGATAAAACTTCACACCCTCCCCTCCTGAGGAGGAGGGGGGTCACCCTAGAAGCCGCACCGTTTCCACCGTCCACCACTACCCTATGCCTTTCCCCGGGGGTGAAACGGTCCAGGGCCCACTCCAGATATTCCGCCACAGGATCTCTCTCCTCCACCCTTCCCACTCTCCCCCATTCCACGCCCTTCGCCCCTTCCATTTCCCTTTCCAGTTCCTCCTCTTTTTCGGGCGTGAAGGCTGCACCCTCCCCATCCCAGCATTTCAGGCCATTGTACTCCGGAGGATTGTGGGAGGCGGTAATCATCACCCCAGCCTTTGCCTTCCACTTCTTGGTGGCGAAGGCCAGCACGGGTGTAGGGATCATTCCCGCCCTCACCACCGTACATCCTCCGGAGAGGAGGCCGGAAAGGAGGGCGCTCTCAAGCATTTCGCTGGAAGTCCGGTTATCTCTTCCCACCACCACTTTTCCGGAATTCCCCAGTAGATGGGCTAGGCCCAATCCCACCCTCATGGCGAGGGTAGAATCCACCTCAAGGTTGGCTAAGCCCCTAATACCGGAAGTACCGAAAAGATGTGGCACCCTTCAAACCCTCCCCCAAACCGTAATATACGTTTGGTAGAACAGCTTAAGCTCCAGACTCGGTAACCCCCGCAACCGGAACCTGAGGAACTGGAGTACCCGGCTCGGCCACTTCCCTTTTCGGAGTCTTGAGAACTTCTGTTTTTTGAATTTCAACCCTTCTGATAGGACAATACTTCTTCGCCACCTTGTAGATATCGGCTGAGAGCTTGCCTAGCACGGCCTCCTGAACGAACTGATCGAAGGTGCGCTCCGAAGCCCTTGTCGTGAGGAGATTGGTTATCTCCGAACGAATGGCCTTCACCTGCGATCTCGAAATTTTCTTCAACGTTAACACCACGGCAGTGATCTGGATCTCCCTTCCATCCTTGGTCTTCACGGTGAGGATATGGGTAATCTTGGTGGCCCTCCTCCTTACTTGGCTCCTGATGAAGTATTGGGCCATATCATGGCCCACGAAGTCCGTATAAGCCTTTTCCCCATCCACTTTCACCACTTGGAAAAAGAGTTTCAGATAGGTCCTCGAAGGGTCCTGAACTAGGTCCCCCAAAGAGACCTCTACCCTTCTCCCCAGGACCTTTTGGGGATCGGATGCCGGAGTCTCCCCTATCCTAGCTCCCCCAAACATCGGGGGAGCATAAAGCTCGTACCAGGTCTTCTTCTTCCACTCCTTAGCCGAGCTCGCTTTCTCTGGCAAGCCTATCCCTCATCTTTCTCTCCACCGGATAAAACCCTCACGCGTGCCCTCACGGGCTCTGGCCAAGACCCCTTTTCCAGGCCATAATGAGCCAAAAAACCCACCGCCCAACGCGTGGTTCCGAAACCACAACATCCCGTCCAAATCTCCCTTCCCTTCATCTCCCTTATCCCGAAGGATTTCACGAACTTCTCCCCATGGACGTTCAAAGAAGCCACCTCCAACCAGTCCTGTTTGTAGGGTAGCCTCACCTCCAAGTCATAGGTTGCCACTTCTGGTCCTCCCCTTTCTTTCTCACCTTCCCTGAGGTAGAAGGGAGTGGCTACGGTCAACCTCCACCTCATTCCCAACTTCCTCAAAAGATTCTCGCTCCTCTCCCTCACCCCCTCCCTTATCTCCACCACCTGTTGGGGGGAGCCCAAGAAAACCAGCTCTATCCTCCTGAATTCATGGGTACGGATTAGACCTTCCGCCCCCCCTCCCTCCCATCTGTACGTCCAACCGCTCCTGTCGAAGAACTTGACAGGAAGTTCCTCCAGCTTCACCAGCTTCCTACTGAACATCTGATAAAAGGGCTCGCATTGGGCGGGCGCCAAGACATAGGAGGGGGCCTCCACCGCTTCCTTGAGCAGTTCTGAAGCCACCCTCTTGCGGAGCCTTATTTCACTCTTGAAGTCTGCGAAGGCCTGAGGATCCCTGGGCGGGGAGCAAACATAATACATTCCCTCTGGTATACCGTCGAGGTAACCAGGCATGTTCCTCATCACTTCCAAGGGGATGAGCTTTGGAAGCATGACCTCCACAAAGCCCAAAGGTCTTACCACCTCTTCCAAAATCAGCTCTTCCAAAGCCAACAGTAGGGAGGTGAAGGGAGGACCATAAAGCCACTGCCCCCTTCCGGGGAACTCCTGAATCCATCCTCTCTTTTCCATTTCCTCCGTCGGATTGTCTGAGAAAAGGGGGGGAGTTCCCTCCTCTTCTTTCACCACCTTTGGAATCTCCTGGATCCTCTCTGGTTGGGGAGGTTGTTTCTCCAGCAGGGAAAGCAGGCGATCCACCGTCCCCCTCCTCAGATCACCTTCGGAGAGATCCTCCAGAACCAAAAGGGCGTTCTCTTTTACCCTCTCCACCCTACACTTGAGACCTCCCAGATCCTTCACCTCGGGAACGAAGGGTAACTCTATCCTGTATTCTTCCCCCTTCACTTCTCTGAGCCCTAGCCTATGCTTCCCCAGTTTTTCTCTCAGCTCCTTCGCCAAACGAAGGAGGGCGCTATGGGCCCTCACATATCTATCGGAGACCAACCAGAGTTCTAACTCTTCACCTTTCACCTCCCATCTCTCCACCCTTGCCCCCTCCCTTCCCGGCGGGGCACCCTTCCTCAAAAGATCGGATGATCCTTCCAGCAGCTCACCTATTTCTTCCCTTAGTCCCTCCAGCCCTCCGCTGAACCTCAGCCTCGCTTTTAAAAGGAACCTCAAGCCGGTCCCCTTTGTCCTCTGAAAATAAGTATTTCACAGGGTGCTTAGACTCTCCGCCACCTCCGTACAGGCGAGAAGGTCATCTAGGGTAGCCAGAAGGGTCTCTATCCTCCCTTCCATTTCGATGGTGGTTACCACCTTCTTTCCCCTTCTAACCGTGCAAACTTTCACTCCCTTCCCTCCAACGTTGTCTGGGGAAAGGGCTTTAGCCACGGCTTCGGCTTTCTTATCCTGAGAATAGTAACAACATACCTTGGCCTTCAACCGCATCTCAGTCCCTTATACCCACTTCGGAGACGGAGAAAATGGCTTCGGCCTCCGGAAGGGAGGGGCTATCCACCACCCTGGCTATACGCTTGTTCCCTTTGCTCCTCCTCAGGTATACCCTAGTGGTCACGGAATGGGCCAGCACGTGTCCTCCTATGGGCTTGGTGGGGTCTCCAAAGAACATGTCTGGCCTAGCCTGTACTTGGTTGGTCACCAGTACTGCCAAGTCCTTGAACTCCGAAAGCCTGTGGAGGGTCAGGAGATGTCTGGCTAGCTTCTGCTGTCTGGCCGCTAGGGCTTCCCTTCCCACGAACTCCGCCCTGAAAAGGGAGGTGAGGGAATCCACCACCAACAACTTGATGTTTTCCCTTTCTGCCAGCTCCTCCACCTTCTCGGCCAGGAGGAGTTGCTGGTCCGTGTTGTAGGCTCTGGCGAAAAAGATGTTTCTCACGGCCTCCCTTTCGTCCAAATCTAAAGCTCTTGCCATATCCTGAATACGCTCCGGTCTGAACGTGTTTTCCGTGTCGATGAAGACCGCCTTACCGTTCAGACCTCCCCTCTCCTCGGGTAGTTGTACATTAACGCAGAGCTGATGGGCCAGTTGAGTTTTTCCCGTCCCAAACTCCCCAAAGACCTCGGTGACCGACCTAGTAGGTATCCCCCCTCCCAGTAAAACATCCAACTGTTTGCTCCCAGTGGTGATCCATCCAAGCTTTTTCCTCAGTTCTAGGACCTCTTCTCCCGTAATGAACTTACCTATGTCCGCCATCTGCTTGGCCGCTTCTATGATCCTTCGAGCCTGTGCTTCCCCTATTTCCGCCACTTCCCTCAGCTCCTCCACGGTCGCCACGGCAAGCGAGGAAATGGTCCTGTATCCTGCTTCTCTCAACCTCTCCGCAATGGCCGGTCCCACCCCGGGAAGCTCTTCCAAGTTCTTATCGTCTTCCACACTCTCCTACCTCCTCAACTTCTCAACGCTTTAACCCTTTCCAGCAAACGTTCTGCCTCCTCCCTGGCATCCGGAAACTCCACGGAGGTAACCCTCAACTCCAGTTGATCCAAATATTCATCCCTTCTAGTAGTACCTGAAAAGATCACTTCCCTTCCCTCCAATCCAAGCGATCGATAGAACTCGATCAGATTGGGCGATTTCCTGTACTCCTCAAAAATCCTCGTGGAGTTCATACCCACCAACTCCTCCGCCACCTTCCCAAAGAGAACTGCTCTGATTACACCCGTTCCATCGTCCAGGAGTAGGTTTAACACTGCCCTGTGCTCTGGAGAAACTACCTTACCACATTCCTCGCAGAAAAGACTGGTATCCACCGTACCCAAAGTCCTCCCACACAAGGGACAGAGATCGAAGATGGGGCGCCGCTTGATTACCTGTACTATCGTTCCCCTCACCCTTACTTGTAGATTTGGTTCTTGAATTTCCCCTATGTCCCTCGTCTCTGGAACCTGGGAGAGACGGGAGAGGATTTCAGCCGGTGGGAGTTCTTCCTCCATCGGGGGATTGATTTCCAGCTGACCCATTCTTCCCAGGTGCAGTTCCAGCTGGGGTGAGCCCAGCGGTGTGTAGGCGTTTCTCAGAAGCAGAATTTCCCCCACCTTGGGAACCCGCTCGGCGTGCTCCTGCCAGAGGAGGACTCTCACTTTCCCCGTCGTATCCCCCAAGATCAGGCTGGCTACCTTTCCTTTCCTCCCTTCCCTTACGAATTCCCTTACCCCCTCCACTTCCACCACTCTCCCCACTACCTCCACCCCATCCATACCTGGCTCCAACTCACCCACCCTTACCCTCTTGGGTTTGAACTCCCCCACTTCCACACCGGGGGGATTCACTTCAACGGAGGCAGATCTACTCACGTGTAGCTCCGGTCTCCCCGAGGGACTTTCCCTCGTGTAAGCACCTCTCAAAAGTACCACATCTCCCACCTTCAAACTCCCAGCCCTTTCGATTGCTCCGTCCCAGAAGGAGACCCTCATCAATCCCGTCTCGTCCTCGAGCATCATCCCCACTACCTTCCCCACGCTTCCATCCTGACGCTTGAACTCGCGCTCCGGATATTTCCTCCTCACCCTGGCAGCCACCTCCACCCAAGGCATACCCGGCTCCACCTCTTCGAGCTTCAACAACTTTCCATCCACTTCGGGCAACTGAGAAGCTCTGGGTGAATCGGGTGAAAGGATTACCCTACCACCACTCCCCACTCTCAAGTAGGGCTTTCCACTGGGATCCACCCTAACCTGCGCATTTTCAAGCTTAACCACTTCACCCCTGCGTAGGTTCTTTACCAAGTCTGCCTTTTCTCCCCAGAGAAAGACCTTGATCTTTCCCGTCTCATCGAGTAAAACGAAAGAGGCGAACTTATCGGTACTTCCATCTGGGCGCTCAAAGACCCTCACCTCTCCCACCGCCGCCACCCTTCCCACCAAATCCACTTCCCTGTGTCCCTCTTTCAAGTCCGAGATCCTCACCAAATCCTCTTCCGGAAGGGGGAACTTGGCCTCCAGAGAAGGATCCTTGACTACTTCCACCGTGCTCCTAGCAGCAAGCTTCAGTTCTGGTTCCCCCTCCCTTCCTTCCTGTACGTAGGCCCCGCTGATTCTGAGCAGATCCCCCTTCTGGATGGCACCCGTCTCCACCAGCGAAGCCTTGTTGTCCCAAAGGGAAGCCCTAACCCTTCCCGTGCTATCCTGAAGGATGAGGGAAGCTACCCTCCCCACCGACCCATCCCAGCGGGGAAAACTCCTGGGCTCATATACTCTCACCACCCTTGCCAATAAATTCACATTCGACATACCAGGAACCAGATCTTTCAAGGTGATCTCCCTGGGTTTGAGCTTCTCCCCGGGGAGCCTTACCCCAAGCTCAGCCGCCACCATCTTGGCCAAGCCCTCGGGGGTGGTGATGGAGCCGAACTCCCTTTCCTTTTCCCTTATCCTAGCCATTACCTCTTCTCTGCTCACACCAGTCTGCCTAACTATCTCTTCCACCACGCGCTCAAACCCCAATCCCATCTCTTCCCACTTCGTCCGGACAGTCTTATAAAGGAAAAAGACTACTGGCGTGTTTCTAGCTCGGCAAGGATCTCCTTTGCCCTGTCCATCCTGACGCATCCTTCCTCCACCATTCTCCTAACCACCTCTTCTACCTGCTTACCCTTGGCCCCAGCCGCTATCGCTATGTTCCTGGCGTGAAGCTTCATGTGTCCGCGCTGGATGCCCTCTGCCACCAGTGCCCTGAGGGCAGCAAGGTTTTGAGCCAGACCTACTGCTGCCATTACCTCTGCAAGTTCTTTCGAAGAACTAACGCCAAGGATTTTCCTGCACACCTTAGCTACGGGATGCACACCCACTGCTCCACCTACGATGCCCACCGCCAGCGGTAGTTCTATTCTTCCCCTGAGGTCTCCATTTTCCTCCCTTTCCCAGGTGGTGAGGGGCTTGTAACCCCCCAAGGCAGCATAGCTGTGGGCTCCAGCCTCCAATGCCCTTACATCGTTTGAAAGGGCTAGACCTACCGCCACGATTCCGTTCATAATTCCTTTGTTGTGAGTGGCACAGCGGTAAGGATCCGCAACCGCCAAGGCGTGAGCATAAAGAATACCTTCCACCACCTCTTCCCCACCCAAGGCTTCCTTGGGAAAGGAGGCCTCAGCTCTGGCCTTTCTGTAAACAGCTAGATTGGAGATGATTCGGAGATAGACCTTTCCACCCGTGAGTTGCTCTATCACGGGAGCCACGGCCTCACACATCGTATTCACGGCATTGGCTCCCATCGCATCCCTCACATCCACCAACAGGTGTACTACTATCATAGGGCCCATGTAGGTCTCCAACACCCTTGCCTCCAAATCCCTCGCCCCTCCCCCAACCTTCACCAAAAGGGGGTCCTTCTCGTTGGCTTTTTCCAAAATTTTTTCCTTGTTCTCCAAGATCTTTCTCCTGGCCTCCTCGGGATTGGAAAGTTTGCAAACCTGAATCTGTCCTATCATGATGGGTTCATCGGCGCTGGCCCTAAAACCGTACTTCATCCTGGCCATACGGGCAGCGTTGGAGGCGGCGGCCACCACGCTTGGCTCCTCTATAGCCATGGGTATGAGGTAATCCTTTCCATTGATGAGGAAGTTGGTGGCTATGCCCAGCGGGAGGTGCGTGGCTCCTATCACGTTCTCTATCATCCGGTCGGCCAGGTCGAGAGGGAGGGAGCCTGTGTTCCTCAGGATTTCCACTTCTTCATCCGTTAAATTCGCGAATTCTTTCACCAGCTTCAGCCTCTCCTCTGGAGGGATTTCGTGGAAGCCTGGTAGTCGGGAGGACCTCAAGCTCTCAACCTTTCTTCCTTCTGGCTATTTAACGATACCAACCCCCAACCTTTAAATCTCCCTCCCAAAAGCACAAAACGTGAAGCTGGCAGTGTGTGGGAAAGGTGGAAGCGGTAAAAGTACCCTGGTGGCCCTCCTGTCCCAAGAAGCCCTCTCCAGAAAGTTTCGCGTGGTGGTGGTGGACTCCGACGAATCCAACCCGGGACTCTTCAGGTTGCTAGGTTTCGAGAGGCCTCCCTCCCCCCTGCTGGAGCTTGCGGGAGGAAGGAAGGGTGTGTGGGAGACTCTGGAGGGTGGAAAGGGAGTGCTGGCAAAGGAAAGTTTCGGAGTGGAGGAACTCCCACCTGAGTATGTGGGGAGGAAGGAAGGGCTTTCCCTCCTGTGCGTGGGGAAAATCACGATGGTAAAGGAGGGGTGCGCCTGCCCCCTGGGAGCGCTGGCTAGGGAGGTCCTGCGGAGGCTGAGGCTGGCGGAAGGGGAGCTGCTGCTGGCCGACCTGGAGGCTGGGGTGGAGCACCTCGGGAGAGGGGTGGAGGAAGGGGTGGACGTGGTGCTGGTGGTGGTGGACCCTTCCTTCGACTCGATCGTGCTGGCGGGCAGAACGGCGCAGATGGTGGAGAGAATGGAGAAAAGGGTTTACGCCGTGCTCAACAAGGTAAGGCAGGGAAGGATGGAGGAAAGGCTTAGGGCAGAGGTGGAGAGGAGGGGGCTGAGGGTGGCAGGAGTGATCCACGAGGACCGAGAGCTCTTCGAATCCGAACTGGAGGGGAGGGAACTGAGAGCGGGAAAGGCCTGGGAGGAGGCCGGGAAGGTGCTGGACTTCCTGCTCGGGGTGAATGAAGATGTGTATTGCCACCGTTAAGTCGGGGGAGAGGGAAATCAAGGACGTGGTGCTGATAGAGGAGAGGGAGGGGGGATACGTGGTCACCACCCTGCTGGGAGAAAGGGTGGAAATCAAGGGCAAAATTCGTAAGATAGACATGGAACAGCACTTGGTGCTCTTGGAATAGCTTGAGAATTCAAGAAAGTTAGTATTACTTTTTTGTAAAAAAGTAATCTTTAAATAGAGTGGATGATACAGTGTATCGATTCCATTGCTGAGCAGGACTAGGGAACTGGTAGAGGAGGCCAAAAGGTTTCACGGACATCTCTGTCCCTTCCTCTCTCTGGGAGTGAGAGCCTCCGAGATCGCCATGAAAAGGCTGGGGGTGAAAAGGGCCGGAGAGGGGGAAACGGTGGGGGAAAGGCTCCTGGCCCTAGTGGAGTGCAACAGCTGCTTCACGGACGGGGTACAGGTGGCCACGGGATGCACGCTGGGGAACAACTGCCTGATCTACCTGGATTTAGGGAAAACTGCAGTCACGCTGGTGAAGAGGGGGGAGTGGAAGGGGATAAGGGTGTGCGTGGACCCTGAGTACCTCAGGGCGAAGCACTTCAGCAGGGAGGCGCTGGAACTCTTCGAGAAGGTGGTGAGCAGGAGGGAAGGAACGGAAGAGGAGGCAAGAAAACTGGGTGAGCTGTGGGAAAAGATAGGTTACAAGATGGCAGAACTCCCGGAGGAGGAGTTCAAGATCGAGGAAGTGGGGGTTAAGGAGCTGGAGCTGGCCCCCATCTTTGACAGCGTGAGGTGCGAAGAATGTGGTGAGCTGGTCATGAAAACCAGGATCAAGAAAAGGGAAGGAAAGAACCTCTGCCTCGGTTGTGAAGGGAGGTGCAACGCCGTGATGGGAAGGGGGATAGTGGTGGGAATGGAGGTACCCCTCAGGAGGGGAAGTTGATGGAGAAAGGAGGCCTGAACATCCCCGTGGTTTTGGTGGGCGCTCTCGCCCTCATTCTCCTCTCTTCCGCGGTCTTTCTCCTAATCAGTCCGGCGGAGAAAAAAGAAACTGTAGGACCTGTAGTAATCCAAGACCTTTTGGGAAGGGAAGTGGTAATACCCGAAAACCTCAACAGGGTGGTGGCGGCAGGACCGGGCGCGCTCAGGCTTCTCTGCTACCTAGATGCCACCGACCTGCTCGTAGGTGTGGAGGAGGCGGAGAAGAACTGGGGCTTCACGGGCCGTGACTACGCCATGGCCTATGGCCAGCGGTTTGAGAACCTCCCTGTGATAGGCCCAGGAGGTCCGGGCAGACCCCCCTCTCCCGAACTACTGCTGGCCGTGCAGCCCCAGCTCATTCTCCTCTCCCCCACTTACGCCAGCATGTATGATCCCGACCGCCTCCAGAACGAAACCGGGGCCGTCGTGATGGTGACGGGGTACGGGGCTACCGGAGTGGCGCTGGAGGCCTTGGAAAACATGATCAGTACCCTGGGGAGGGCCCTCCGCAGGGAAGAAAGGGCCAAAGAGCTGGTGGATTTCATCGAGGGACTGCGCCGGGACTTGGACCTCAGAACCGCGGGTCTGGAAAACAGGCCGAGCGTTTACGTAGGTGCCATTTCCTACAAGGGGCCCCAGCCCTTCACCACCACCCAGTCGCCCTACCCTCCCCTCCAGCTCCTCAACACGCCAAGCATAGCGGATAACGCAACCAGTGGCGAACCACCCACCGTCGATTTCGAATTCATCCTCCAGAAGGATCCGAACTTCGTCTTCATAGACCAGAACAATCTGAACACCGTACTACAGGACTTCAACAAGGACCCGGCGAAGTACCGGCATCTCTCCGCCTTCCGAGAGGGGAGGGTTTACGGCCTTCTACCATACAACTACTATGCCACCAACTTCAGCGTGGCCCTCGCCAACGCTTACTACTTGGGGAAAATACTATACCCAGACCGCTTCGCCGACGTGGACCCAGTGAAGAAAGCCGACGAAATCTTCAGAACTTTTGTGGGTAAACCTCTCTACTCAGCCTACGAGAACGCCTATGGGGGCTTCCGCAACCTCTCCGCCCTCTTTCCACCTTCCTGAATCATGGACCCAAAGTTCAGAAGGCTAATCCGCAGGAAGAGGCTTGTCCTCCTCTCCCTGATCCTATTCGTCCTCCTCCTCATTCCCCTCTCCCTGAGCCTCGGCACCTACAGGGCCTCGCCCCTCGACGTCCTGAGGGTGCTTCTCAGGCCCGACGGTAGTCCCCTCTCGACCGTCATCTGGGATCTACGGCTCCGAAGGATTCTGGCAGCCCTTCTCATAGGTGCGGTGCTTGGCTCCTCGGGAGCTGCCGTACAGGCCTCCATGAGGAACCCGCTCGCCTCCCCCTTCACCTTCGGCCTTTCCTTCGCTGCCTCTTTGGGAGTAGCGGTGGCTCTCCTCTTCATGCACGGCGGAAACGTGAGCAGGTTCACCATCTCCGTGTACAACCCCTTTCTAGTCTCCGCCTCCGCCTTCTCCTTTTCCCTCCTGCAAGTGGCCCTCATCCTCCTCCTCGCCCGCAGGGCCGGGCTTGACACCAGGGCCGTGATCCTCTCCGCTATCGCCATTTCCTTCCTCTACCAGGCCCTCCTCTACCTGCTGCAATATTTCGTCCTCAACGAGGTCCTGGTCTCCACCGTGATTTTTTGGACCTTCGGGGATTTGGGGAGGGTAAGCTGGACGGAACTCTGGTTCCTCTCCCTACCCTCCCTGCTCCTTGTGCTCCCCTATTTCCTGTACCGCAGCTTGGACTACGACCTTCTGACCAGCGGTGACGAACTCACCCGCTCGAGCGGGGTGAGCCCTGAAAGGATAAGACTGGAAACATGTATAGTGGCGGCCTTGGGCACGGCCCTGGCCACTTCCTTCGCGGGCGTCATAGGTTTTGTTTGCCTAGTGGCACCTCACGCCTGTAGGCTTCTGTTGGGGGGAGGACACAGATACCTGATGCCAGCCTCCATGGTCATGGGTGCCCTCATCCTCCTCCTCTCGGACACCGTGGGGAGAACCATCCTTTCGCCAACGATTATACCCGTGGGCATCATGACCTCGCTGGTGGGTGCCCCCCTCCTAGTCTACCTGCTCATGAGGGGTGGAAGGCTTGGCGGTGGATATTAGAGTAAAGGGGGTGAGTGTCCTCTACCGGAGCTTCAGGGCCCTAGAGGGAGTCTCGCTGGAGGTGGGGGCAGGTGAAATCCTCTCGCTGGTGGGACCCAACGGGGCGGGAAAAACCACCCTCCTTAAGGTAATCGATGGAGTGCTGAGACCCCACAGGGGAGTGGTGTTCTTGGACGGGAGAGCGGTGGAGGAGATGCCCAGGAGGGAGGTGGCGAGGAGAATGGGAATGGTACCCCAAAAAACTCTGCCCACTGGGATGCTCACGGTCTTCGACTTCGTGCTGACCGGTAGAAGGCCATACATGAAATGGGCGCCTTCCAGAGAGGACGAGAAAAAAGCCTACGAGAGCCTTCGGAAGGTGGGAGCACTGCGGTTGGCAGGAAGAACGCTGGAGGAACTCAGCGGGGGGGAACTCCAGAGGGTGTACTTAGCCAGGGCACTGGCTGGGGATCCAGAAATCCTGTTGCTAGACGAGCCCACGGCAAACCTAGACCCCAAACATCAGCTGGAGACCCTGGAGCTGCTGGAAGAACTGCGCTCCCATGGTCTTTGCCTTGTTTTGGCCACCCATGACCTGACCCATGCTTACAGGGTTTCGGATAAAGTCCTCATGTTAAAAGGAGGCAGGGTCTTTGCCTTGGGTAGCCCGGAGGAAGTATTGACTCCGGGAAACCTCCTCAAGGTATACGGGGTGAGAATGCTCGTGCTGCCCACACACAGGATAATCGTGCCCGCGTGAGGCATGGGTTTCCGTGTGCCGTGCTTTTCGCCCTCCGCAGCTCACTCCTCAGGAGATGAGAACCTGCGGTGGTAAATCCTTGCCAGTACACCCAGCACCGCCGGAACGAGGGCAAAGAAGAAGGGCCAGCCCAAGGACATTCTGAGCGGAAGGGTGATGGTCGTGTTCTCCATCTCCAGCACGGCGGTGGAGCTTCCCGAGAGGTAGGGCAGGCTGAAGCCCCGCAGTTCGGGGACCTTTCCTGCAAGGAAGTTGCCCAGCAAGGAAAGTGCCAAGAGCAGGACGAGGAAGCTTACCCACATCCAGAGCAGCTTGGTGGCCCCGAACTTCAGCAGCCTCCTCGACCACCACCTCTTGGGGTAGAGGGAAGCCAGAATAAGGAAGATCCCTGAGATGACAAGGGTAAGGGTGGCCCCCAAACATATGAACCTTATCAGCGGGGAGGAGATGGGTTGTTCTAGTGCCATCAGCCTGAAGTTGAAGGGGGAGAAGGAGAGATCCACAGCTCCCATACCGATCCTCAAGTTCCACCAAAAACCCAAGAAGGGAAGGAGGATCATGAGGGGTCCAGCCACGAGTCCAAACCAGTTCATACTCCTTCTACCAACTCTCGAGGAGGATTTCATCCCTCCACCTCCTGATAGAGCTCTATCGAATCCTCCACGCGCGCCTTGATCTCCAAACCGTAAATGTCCAGCGTGAAGTCCCCCTTCAGATCCAAGCGTACCTGGAGGTAAGAACCAACCACGTGCCTTTCCAAGAGGTGACGGGAGCCTTCGGATGTGAAAGTCAACAAAATTTTCAGGTTCTCCCTCGACGCTGGCCCAACCACTACGGCTTCCTCCAGCCTTCCCCTTCCCACCTCAAAACCATCCTCCGAGCAGAAGATCTTTAAGGAAATTTCCCTTACCCCCAACTTGAAGGAATAGGAGTTGGCGAGGGTGACGCACGAAAGCAGGGTAGGTAGATCATTTTCTCTGGTCACGGGGGCAAGAAAGGTGGTGTCCCCCGTCTCCATCTTCGGCTCCTTACCTTCCGAAGTCAGTTCCTCAAAGGGTCCAAGATCTCCCAACAAGGTGGAACGTACATCCCAGCTCTCCGAGGCAAAGGCCACCAGAAAGGGACCCACCGAGAGTGCTAAAGAGAGAAGCAGGAGACCTATATGGAGCGCTCTTTCACCCATTTTTCCTATAAGAAGTTGTTGCTCGACTTTATTTGGCTTCCGCCCTTTCCACTAGGGCCCTTAAAACATCAGCTTTGGTGACGATCCCCTTCACTTTCCCCCTTTCCACCACCAAAACAGCGGGTGCATGTTCCAGCATTGAGAGAATGGCGGGGGCAGGGAGCTCTGGTCCTACCACGGGAAAGGGCCCACCCATTACCTCTCCAACCTTTTTCTTCAAGAGCTCCTTACCTTCCCCCTCTGCCACCTTCCGCACTACGTCCGCCTCCGAGAGAGAACCCACTTGCACTCCCTCCTCCAGCACGGGGAGCTGGGAAATACCTTTGGCTCCCATGAGTTTGATCGCCTTTTCGAGGGAATCGGAGGGTCTCACATAGAGCACGGGGGAAGTCATCATCTCTCCTGCCCTAAGCAGGGGTTCTTCCTCCGTTCGGAGGAGCACGGAAGAAAGCTTCTCTAAAGTGGAAAATCTTGGGTCGGCTTTTCCCGCTTCTATTTTCGCAATATAGGCTTGGGTAAGACCGGTGAGCTCAGCCAATTTGGCCTGGGTCAAACCCTTCTCAAGACGCAACGTCCTTAGCTCTGAAGGCCTAAGGATTCTCATATTCCTATCAGTTATTTTAAGGAGCAAAAGTATATAGAATTCTCCCGAAAAATCCGGGAGATCGCTTTGGGGCAGGAGGAACTGCTCAGGAGGGGTGCCCGGCTCCTACTTTCCTCCCGTTATGCCATTGCCCTCACCGGGGCTGGAATGTCCACGGAGTCGGGGATTCCGGATTTCAGAGGACCCTCCGGAATCTGGACCAAGTACCCCGAAGAAGAGGCTAGGGCCTATCTGCTCTACCCCAAGTTCCTTTCCGATCCCAAGGCATACTGGGAGGAAGTCTTGAGCAGACCCTCTCCCTTCGGGGACCTGGACTCTTACTCTCCCAATCCTGGACACCTTGCTTTAGCCGAGCTGGAGGAAATAGGAATCCTCAAGTGCGTGATCACCCAAAACATAGATGACCTGCACCGTAAGGCCGGGAACAAGAGGGTACTGGAATATCACGGCAACGCCTTCAAGCTCAGATGTCCAAGGTGCGGTACTAGGTATTCCAGGAAAGAATTTGACTTGAAGGGTATGAGGGAAAGGGGGGAACTTCCACCAAGGTGCAGATGCGGAGGACCGCTGAAGTCCGATGTGGTCTATTTTGGGGAACCCATTCCCGAAGATGTGATGGAAGAGAGCCTGGAAGAGGTAAGGAAGTGTGACCTCGCGCTGGTATGCGGTACTTCGGCGGTGGTCTATCCCTTCGCCCATCTTCCCCGTTTGGCCAAAGAAAAGGGTGCTTTGTTGGTTGAGGTAAATCTGGAACCCACCCCCCTCACACCTCTCTCCGATCTCTCCTTACGTGGAAAGGTGGGAGAAATCCTCCCCGCGCTGGTGAAGAGAATCAAGGAGCTAAAGGGATGAGAGCGCGAACGGACACTCTCTAGAGTTTTCATGTTTCTGCTTGGGGCTGAAGTCCTCTAAAGCGGGTGTACTGCTCCAAAGGGGGGAAGAAGGGTACCCCTGCCCACTGATACTTTTTTATACTGGTCCTACGAGAGAAACGCGGATATACCGTCTTCTGGACTTGTCCAGGAGAAACCGAGAAACGAGAGTTTCTTGGTGGTATATCCAAAAAAACGAAAGGAGGTTAGGAAATGGACGTGAGCAGGGGCATGCGTCGGGGCTTCAGGCCTAGGGAGATGCACAAGGCCGTGTGCTCCGATTGCGGAAGGGAGTGTGAAGTTCCCTTCAAGCCGACGGAGGGTAGGCCCGTCTACTGCAGAGAGTGCTGGGATAGGCGCCGCAGGAGATAGGGAAGGAACAACCTTCGTTCCCGCCCTATCTTTTCCCTTTTTCTTTTTCTTCAAGTTTTGGGGTCTTGATTTTGAAAAACAACCAATTCTTTGGTTCCCCCTTCTTGAACCTCAGCAAGCAATAGGTTCCTTTCAGCTTCTTTCCCTTCAGTTCGAAGACTAGCCTATCCTCTCTCCTCTCCTTTAACACGTATTCCCCCTTATCCCAAATTTCCACTTCTCCAGCCCCATACTGTCCCTCGGGGATGATACCCTCAAAATTTTCATAACCAAGGGGATGATCCTCCACCTGCACGGCTAACCTCTTTATTCCTTCTTCCAGGGGTGGCTCCTTGGGAACTGCCCAACTCTTCAGCACGCCATCCATCTCTAGCCTGAGGTCGTAGTGGAGACGCCTCGCCCTATGTTTTTGGATGACGTAGATCAAGCCCTCATGCTTTCTCTGCGAGGGAACCTTTTAGCTATAAGGGGGAGGCAAGGATGGATGTGTGGACTAGGGATCGTTGGCAAAAACCGCGGGCTGAAGCTCTTCAAGGGATTTTGAAAAAATCAGGACGAACGGGGACAAGCCCCGGTACCCAATTAATCTCTTCCGAGGATTTTCCTTGCCCAAGCCAGCTTCCCACCCATCCTCACCATTTCTCCTTCCTTCTCAGAGAGGAGGGAGGAGAGAACCATTTCCCCTTCCTTCCACCTCACCACGACTTTCCGCAAGTCTCCCGTTTCCAACCTGAGCATTTCCCCTTCCTTCAGTCTCTCGTACTGAGAGGAATCAAGAACCAGAGGGAGGATTCCGAAATTGATCAAGTTGTCGAGGTGAATACGGGCAAAGGACTTCGCCAGAACTGCCCTCACTCCCAAATACCTCAAAACAAGGGCTGCGTGTTCCCTGCTGGATCCCTGTCCATAGTTCTCCCCTCCTACCACGAAACCTCCTCCTTCCTGTTTAGCCCTTTGATAAAAGGTGGGATCAAGGCGCGAAAAGGTATACTTGGCCAGCTCTGGTATGTTGCTCCTGAGGGGAAGAACCTCTGAGCCTGCCGGAAGGATGTGGTCGGTGCTGACGTCATCCCCCACCTTCAGCAGAATTTTTCCCTCCACTACTAGGGGGAGCGGAGAGAACTCGGGAAGGGGGCGAATGTTTGGCCCCCTCACCACTTCCACCCTCTCCGCCTCTTCTTGGGGAAGGGGACGAACGAAAAATCCGGAGGAAAGGAAACGTCCAGGCATTCTCACCCTAGGATATTTACCCATTCCGCGAGGGTCCGTGAGCTTTCCCTTGAGGGCAGAAGCGGCTGCCACTTCCGGGCTCACCAAGAAAACTCTGGCATCTGGAGTTCCGCTTCTACCTTCGAAGTTGCGGTTGAAGGTCCTGAGGGAAGCTGCGCCGGAGGGGGGGGCACCTCCCATCCCTATACAAGGGCCGCAGGCACATTCCAAAATCCTAGCACCTGCTTGAAGGAGATATCTCATCTCTCCGCTCTTCACCAGATGCTCCACCACCTGTCGGGAACCAGGACTTATGAGCAAATCCACCCCTTCTGCCACCTTTTTTCCCTTCAGGATGTGGGCTACTACCTTCAGATCCCTGAGCGAGGAATTGGTACAGGAACCTATCACCACTTGGTGTATTTCCTCACCCTCCACCTCCCTCACTGGCTTTACGTTGCCAGGACTATGGGGGAGGGCTACGAGCGGTTCCAACCTCTCGAGCTCTACTTCCTCCACCTCCTCATACCCTCCTTCCTCGGGAAGGTATACCCAATCCTCTTCCCTTCCTTGGGCCCTGAGGAAATGTTTGGTAATTGCATCGCTGGGAAAGAGGCTGGTGGTGGCACCTGTCTCCGTACCCAAGTTGGCCACGGTGGCCCTCTCGGGTACACTCAGTCCCCTTAACCCTGGACCAAAATATTCGAGCGCCTTACCCCTACCCCCTCTCACCCCCAGTCTCCTGAGGACCTCCAAAGCCAGGTCCTTGGCGGATACCCATTCAGGGAGCTCGCCGGACAGCCTGAATCCAAGCACCTCGGGATAGGTGAAAGAGTAGGGCAAACCGGCCATGGCCAAAGCCACGTCCAATCCCCCCGCCCCCATCCCCAAACAACCTATCGCTCCAGCCGTTGGAGTATGACTGTCGGAGCCCAACAGGGTCTTTCCGGGAGAAGCAAAGCGTTCCAGATGTAGTTGGTGGCAGATACCATTACCTGGGGGGGAGAAGTAAATCCCGTACCTTTTGGCCACGGAGAGTAGGTAACGGTGGTCGTCGGCGTTCCTGAAATCGGTCTGGAGGGTATTATGATCCACATAACTCACACTCAGTTCTGTCCGAACCCTAGAAAGGCCCAGCGCCTCGAACTCCAGATAGGCCAAAGTACCCGTCGCATCCTGGGTGAGGGTCTGATCCACCTTTATCGCCACTTCCTCACCCGGACAGGGTCTTCCTTCCACCAAGTGTTTTCGTACTATCCTTTCGAGCAGGGTCGCCATTTCAGATTTCTCTACACCCGGAACCTAAAAAGTAGTCCTAACGTCTTATCAGCTTCCGGAGTTCCTCTATCCTAGAAGGTGGAACCATCTTCCTTTTCTCCAAATCTTCCAGACATTTTTCCGCATACTTGCACCAGACCACGCAAGAGGGAGAAGCCTCCCTGTGAACCTTCTTTCCACACTTGGGACACTTGGTTTCGATTTCGTATTCGAAGAACTCCACTTCCTCACCACAAGCCGGGCAAGTCCTTACCACTATCTGTGGTTCTATCAGCTTCCTTATCCCAGGACAGACATCTATCATTCTTTCCGCTCGCCCTTCCAGAGACCATGAACATTGCAGTACTCCCTAGCCTTGGTGGCCCTCACTTGGAAGTCGGCTTCAGGTGCCTCACCAGGTTGGAGGAACTTTAGGCAGAGAAGACCTTCTCCTTCCACTTCCACCCATTCGATATAATGCTTCTCCTCCATCGGATGTGGCACCGAACCCACCTTCACCTTTACCCCCCTTTCCTTGGTCTCGATCACCGGCACATGTTTTTCTCTCCCCACTTCCTCTGTTCTCTCTTGCAGGAGCTCCATGGGTTGGCCGCAACAAACCAGCTGTCCCTTACCCGCATGTAATACCATCACGATGTTGCCACAAATGTTGCACCTATAAATTTGCTTTCTCTCTGTCATATTTTCACATTCTTTCTAGGGAGTATAAAACTTTTGAGGAAAAGGAAAGAAGCAAGAACCACCAAAGCAAGCACCACGAGGGGAAGGATGGGAAGGGAGGAAGAGGGGGGGAAATATTCGTAATAGAGGCCAGTTCCCTCCAGTTCGCTGACCAAAGTTTGAAACAGTTCCATGTTCTCCCCAGAAAAAACGTAAACACCTCCCTCGTTCTCGAAACCCTCAGGCAGGCCTGAAATCTCTGCCCCTTCGGGTATTTTGAGGGTCAAAAGGAAGTTTCCTGGGGAAATCCCTTTCAAAAACCTCCCCAAGGGGAGGGAATTCAACACCACACGATTTCTTTCATGCGGAAGACCGGACTCAGCACGTAGATGAAGGAAGGCTCCATCTTCTGCATTTTTTAGTGAAAGCCAAAAACTCAAGGGGAGATATTCCCTCCTCACCCCTTTCAGTACCAAGAAAAGGGAAAACTCTACACCGGGATGAAGTCCCCTCAATTCCCTGATCTCTATTTCTTTCAACACCAAGTTTTCTATTTCGGGAAGAAACTCCAAGTCCCTGAGCTCTATGGCGGGAAGACCTCCGGAGCCTTCCCTTATCTCCCGCAGGGTCTTACCCTCGTACTGGGAAAGAAAAATATTGAGGAATTGAGGGGAGAAGGAGAGGAGCAGATTCTCCAACTCCTCCGGCAATCCCTTCATTTCTCCCCTAAGCGTTGCCTTCAAGGAAGAATCCGAAGAAAGGGCCTGGAGTTCCAGCTGAAGGTGGGGAAGGATCTGATCACTCTGGAAAAAGGCCGAAGCTTCCACGAGAACTCTGGCTTGGGAAGTGAATTCCAAATGAAGTTGGAGGTTCTCTACGTTCAGTTCTGCGGCCTCCACCGGGACCAAGAAAAGGAAGAAAATTAAAGGAAGAAGAAAGAACCTGTACATCGCTTCCCCTTTTCCTTTCTTCCTAAATACCTTCTAAGGGTGAGGCCCTCCCGAGAATAGAATTTAAAATGTGCGAAAAATAAAGAAAAAAGATGGAATTCCCCGAAATACTGGAAGAAGAGGAAGAAGAGGAAGAAGAAGACTGGATAACCATGGCCAGGTTGGAAATCCTGGAGTACCTTCTGCGTAGATACGGTAACCTAAGGGCCAAGGACCTAGCCGAGATCCTAGGATGCAAGCCAGCCACCATCCAGCCCCTCCTGAAAAGACTGGAGGGATGGGGAAGGATCAAGTGTTTAAAGGTGGGAAGAAGCTCGGTCTGGGTAATAAACGAGCGCTTCCCGGACACTATCTATTATTAACCTCAAAATTCCAAACATAATCGTGGAAAAGCTTTCCGAGCTGGAACTGAAACTCTCCTCCTTAAGCAGACGTTTGGACGAGTTGGAAAAACGTTTGGAAATGTTGGAAAGAAGGTTCCTTATCCCCCCACCCGCCCAACAGGAAGCCGAGAAAAACGAAAAGAACGAAATGCGTATGGGCTATCTGAGCAAAACCATTGCCATTGCCAAAAGGGAATATCAAAAAACCCTTTGAGGGATTTCCTTCCAAATAAAGAGGACCCAGCCCATCCAAGTGGGAGAAAATGGAAAAGCTCCTCGACCAGCTTTTCTGGTTCTTGATCCTGGCGGGTTGGGTGGCAGGGGTTTCTTGCGGTTATTGGATGGGAAAAGATCTCTCGAGGGAGCTCAGCTTGATCATGGACATTCCCTTACCTTCCGAAATGGGAGGGTGGTGGGAACCCCTCCTCTTCTTCACCCTGACCCCCCTCTCTTTCTACCTATTTTCCCAACTTTTCTTCGGAGCCAGTGCTCCCTTTCTCCTCTTCCTGCGGGGAACTTATGATGGGGGTATCCTCATAAGGGCCTTGGAAGTCTCCCTCTCGGAGCTTTCCTTCCCCCAGCTCTCCCCTCCCTCGCTTTTTTCCGTTCTCTTCATCCTCCTCGTTCTTTCCATCAACCTCCCGCTCTGCATGTGGGCCTCTCACCTCGGTACCTCAAGGGCTACCTATCTTAGATACAGGCTCATGGGCAAACCCGTTCGTCCCGGTGAGGGATCCTCTACCCTTTCCCCTCTACCCCTCGTGCTGGGTTTCTCTCTCGTAGCTGGGCTCTTCGCCTCCCTCCTCTTCGGCCATTTCCAATGAACCTTTAAACGGACTTGAACCTGTCCTTCAGTTTCTCCAAAACTTTCGGTAGGGTGGTGTATTCCATGGCATCATGTGCTAGGCGAGCAGGCTCGAACTCCCCCATCCTCCTCAGCACTGCCATATACTCCATTGCCTCCCTTCTCGCCAAGTCGAAGGCCACATCTTCGAAGAGATCCACCACCATAGGATTACCCGAGTCGTCAGTGGCTATAGCCCCATCGCATATTTGGAACCCCAATCCCACCAATCTGGGCGGCCCATCGAAGACCGTGCATCTGGAATCCTTCAAACCCACCGGCATGAGAGGTCCCCAGTGGCTTCCCCTCATCCATCCCTCCACAAAGTAGCTGTGCATGAAGGGTGCCAAAATCTCTCCCACTGCTGGCAGACCATGCTGGGCCCTCACCACACATACCGGGTCGTCCTTGCCCACATACTTACCCGCAATCAGGGAAAGCCTGGTGGTGCTCGTGGAAGCGCAAACCATGTCATCGGAGGCCCTCCAAATCCTGGAAACCACATACCTGCCCGGGCTTCCTATCAGAGCCAAGAGCTCGTACATTTCCTCCGGACACTTCAACACGATCTTCTTGCTCTCTATGAGATCGAATACCTCAAACTTGAAGCCTCCAACCATCGCTGGGTCTATGATCAATCCCGCTGTGTTGAAGGGGTCGGCAAAGGCCTTGAAGAGAGGATAGTTGAAGGCTCCGGGCTCCGTCTTGTCCATAGCCAGCACCAACACGGGATCGGAAGGGCGCTCTTCAAATTCCATTTCGGCCACTCCTGGCCCCATTCCCTTAACGTTACCACTGAAAGCCGTCTTCAGGATATCCTGCCCTGCCGCATAGAGCTTTAGGCTCCTCGATTTCTCCGCCGCCTTTTTGAAGGTTTCCCAGGCCAAGCCATGGATCTCCGGGTTGTCCTCCCCCTTTCGGTGCACCATGAGAAGCTCCAGATCGTCCCCTGCATTGAACACATAATAACTGTTGATCAAGCCCGTCTCCTTCGCCTTCTTCAGTTCCTCCCTGGCTATCTTCAAGAGGGGTTCGGGCACCGTGTGGTGTCCCACCAGCGAACCGACATCCGCCTTAATCACCGATACGGTCGTCTTGGCCATCTTTCTCTTTTATTCCGCCCATAAATAAATTCAGCGGACCCTCAAAGCATAACTACCTTCTTGCGTTATCTTCAGGGCTTTGGCTATCTGTGATTTTTCGGGATCCCTCACCACCACGTATCCCTTCCACTCGGCTGAGAAGGAAGTCCCCTTACAAACGGGACAAACCTCTTCCTTGCTCACTATCCTGTGGCACTTCTTGCAAGCCAACTCCTTCACTTCTTACCCTCCTTTTTCCCTTCTGCCAGCCACTCCAGCTTGCCCAGCCCAGGCTGTCTCATGGTCAGTCCAATCTTTCCCCTGTAATCCCTCTTCAAACTCACCGATACTACCCTGGCCCTAACCCTATCTCCCTCCTTCAGCGTTTTCCCCGTCTCTTTTCCCACTAGGGCTCCCTTCTTCTCATCGTAGGATACGTAATCGTCCATCACTTGGGAGATGTGAAGGAGAGCATCCAAAGGTCCCACCCTCACGAAACTCCCGAAACTTACCACCTCCACCACCTCCCCCAATACCACTTCGTTTAGCTCGGGGCGGTAGGTAAGGGCCTCAAAAACTACGTCGTGATAGCTCGCCCCATCCCCCATTATTATCCTCCCCACCCCTATCTCCTTCACATCCGTAATGGCCACCACCATTCCAACATCCTTGTCTATTACACCCTCATAGGTCTGCTGGAGGATTTCCGCCACTACTTTCTCGAGTGGTTCGCCGAACCGATGGGGAGGAACCCTAACCGTGTCCTTTAAAGTCACCCTCCAGTGCAAGTTCATTCCTCCTTGTCGAAAGCCTAATCATCCTCATCGGAGAGTCTATTAAAAGGTTGCTTTTTCTCAAAATATGAAAATTTCATTCCAAATCTTTGGTCAACATCAGATAGGAACGATGCCTCAAACGGGCCACTGGTACTCCTATCTTTTCCAGTTTCTTCTGAAGGGCCCTGTCGTTGGTGCCCACCACACATCCCTTTACTCCTTCCTTCTGGACCAGCTTTAGGATGGCCTCGTCGGCATCCTCTCCCTCCCACTCCACGATTTCTCCCTGCTCCGCCAAAACCATACCCATCCTAGCTGAAGATCTCTCGCTCGGGGTTCCCTTCTTAGCCAAATATTCCAGTTCCTTCAAGACGGGAGAGGGGATGAGGAGCTTATATCTCCTTTCCAGGAGCCTGTTGAGTTCGCTAATGATATCTACCCCAAAGGTTCCAGGTATCATTAAGAAACTAGTATCCGCTATTACCTTCAAGTACTTCAATCCCATCACTCTGGGAGACCTTCTCAATAAAAAAAAGAAGGGATTCCTTAAAAAAATGATGCTCATCTTCGTAGGACTGGGTCTCTGCAGCCACAAGGGTCTTCCCCTACGTGGATTGGAACTCGCCAAGGATTCTGACTGGGTTTACATGGAGCACTATACCAGCCTCCTCCCCGAACTTGACCTCAAGGAACTGGAAGGATGGGTGGGAAAACCCATAAAAGTGGTGGACCGCCAAACCCTGGAGGAAAATCCTGAGGAAATCTTGGAAAGGGCAAGAAAGGGGAAGGTGGTCCTGCTGGTTCCGGGGGACTCCATGGTGGCCACTACCCACGTGGATCTCAGGCTCAGGGCCGAAAAAAGGGGAATTCCCACTCTGGTGGTCCCTTCCTCTTCCATCCTTTCTGCCGCGCCTGGCCTAACGGGTTTGCAGAGCTACAAGTTCGGCCGCTCTGCCACCATACCCTTCCGGGATCATCCTTCTACAGTCCCCTACGATACCTTGGTCGAGAATTTGGCGAGGGGACTCCATACCCTCCTCCTGCTGGATCTCAGGGCGGAGGAAAAGAGGTACATGACGGCGAAAGAAGGAATGGAGATCATGCTGGAGCTGGAAGCTAGGATGGGAAGGGGAGTTTTCACCCCGGAGACCCTGGTGGTGGTCCTGGCCCGCGCCGGATGCCCCGACGGCAGGGTCAAGGCAGGGAGGGTGAAGAAGTTGAGGGAGGAGGACTTTGGACCTCCACCCCACGCGCTGGTGGTCCCGGGAAAACTGCATTTCTTGGAGGAAGAAGCCCTGAGAATCCTGGCGGGGGCGGAATTGTGAAGGACCTAGAGGAAGAACTGCGAACGGAGATAGAGGTCTGGTCGAAGAAACTGGAGGAGGCCCTTAAGGGTGTAAAATCTTTGGATAGGAGGGGAGAAAAACTGCTGGAAAACATCAAAGCTTATTACCAGGATTCTCTCCACTTCCGCTCCCGTTCCCTCGTGAAGAGTTTCGAATGTTTGGTTTGGGCTTGGGCCCTGTTGGAAATGGGGAAGGAGTTCGGTTGTCTCTCAACCCCCTAGCTCGGAAACCAATCTCCTCACCTCCCCTACCGCCTCCTCCACCGCCCCTTCCAAGATTTTCCTTCCCAGCTCCAGATCCGCCTTCACTCCCCTTTCCATAACTTCCCTAGCATGCCTCTCCGCCCATGTGTATTTCCTGCGTACCCTCTCCATCCCCACGAAACCCACCTCCGGATACTTCTGGAAATCCAAGTGCTCATCCAGCCTCGAAAGGTCGGCCAATCCAGCAGCAGCAGCCGCGCTTACTTCCCCCGTTCCAGCGTGTGGCCCTTCGAGGTCGACCAGAAGGGTGGTGAAAGCTAACCTCACCCCCATCCTCTTCTCCAGCTTGTGTAGGTGTTCCCTGAGGGGCTTATTTCCTCCATGGGCGTTCACGAGCACCACGGCCTTCACTCCCAGAACTTCCTTGGCCTCCCCCAGCCTCCTACACAGTTCCCCCATCACCTTCTTCAGGGAGTGGTGTTTTCCCGTCCTTATGAGGGGAAGCTCGTAGGAGGTGAGGAGGATCCCCAAGAATTTGGCACCGCTCCTCTTGGCCGCTTCTAAGGCCACATGGGCTGCCAGCTTGGCATCGGTATCTGGGGGAAGCACAGCTCCATGTCTCTCCTGGTGGGAACCCAAAGCCAGTATCCCCACCCGGCCTTCAGCCGATTCCCAGCCTTTTCGCCGTTTTGACCGCACTCTCCACCGCTCTCCTAGCGTACTCATTCACCCTGTCCAGCGCTTGGAGTCTGGTCATGCCTGGCCCTGAGATGCCCAAAGCCACGGGTTTGCCGTACTCCAGGGCCAAATCCATCAGTTTCCTAGTGGTCTGCTGCATGATCACCTCATCGTGTTCGGTTTCTCCCTCTATCACAGCCCCCAGCGTCACCACGGCATCCACCTTTCCCTCGGAAAGCAGCTTCTTCACGGCCACTGGTATTTCCCAGACCCCAGGAACCAGCACTTCCCTCTCCAGCGTCGCTCCCAAGAACTCTATGTGCCTCTTCGCAAACTCCACCATGGGACCCACCACATCCCAAGAGAACTCGCTGGCCACCAGTCCCAGCTTCACCAGTTTCTCACCTCCTTAGGGGCCCGACATCCGGGCGGCCTTCCCTTTGCCCGGTGCCGGCCCTTTTTGTTAGCTCTTCTGGCTTGAAGAGCAAGCGGTAGAGGTTGAGGGCGTGCTCCCTGGCCCTCCTGTCAGCTAACCTGGCCAGCTCCTCCTCTGAGGAGGCCTCGTCTTCGAAAACGAACACCTCGATGATGTGCTTGTTGGTGAGGAGCTGGGCCCAGATGAGTCCCAAGGAAGCTTCATGGGCACATTGCTTGTCTATGGGGGTGGGTCCAGGCATGCCGAAAGCCATGGCCGCAACGCACCCCTCATCCAACAGACGCTTGCATTCCACGGGAAGATCCTTTATACCGGGAACCGTTCTCCTCTCGAACTTCACGTTACAGAGGTTCTTGAGCTCCTCCATGGCAGAGGAAGCCATATCGTATCTGGCGAAGGTGGTATCGACCATCGCTATCCTTACCGTCATGATCTCCTCCTCTTGTATTCTTCCACGATCTCCCTTCCTTCCAAGAAAACTAGACCCCTCTCCTCCGCGTACTTCTTTGCCTTTTCCACGCTCAAAGCCGCGTGCGTCTCCTCATCCAGCATCTCACATATGACCGTTACGGGAATGATTCCTGCCATTTCCGCCAGAGCCACCGAAAGCTCGGTGTGTCCCTGCCTCTCCAAGGGGCTTTCAGCGGCCGGGAGGAGGGGAACATGACCCGGACTCCTGAAGTTCTTCCCGAACTCCTCTATTGCGGAGCCATTCAAGGCCATGGCCCCTATCCTCGCCAGCTCCCTTATGGTCAGGGCTCTATCCCTGTCGGTGATCCCCGTCCTGGTTCTCCTGTGGTTCACCGTAAGGGAGAAGGCCGAACGCTCGTCATAGGGGAGGTCGTGGGGAAAGATATTCCTCAGGAGCCTGAACTTCTCCGCTGCCTCCCGGTAGATTTCCGTCAGATAGGGAAGTCCGAAGTTGTCCGCTATCCTGCGATGGAGGGGAACACAGATAAGGCCCCCCGCCTCTTTTCTAAGGATGGCCACATGACGGGGTTCCACGAACTGCGCCCCCATCACGAGGTCCACTTCGTTTTCCCTTTCACCGCTATCGTGGATGAGAACGAACCTGCCCTCCCTCATGGCCCTGAGGGCCTCTTCTATTTCCATTTCCTCACCTCCAACTCCACTCTATCCCCATCCTTGAGACCAAGGGCATCCCTGAGTTTTTCCTCCGCCACAAGCTCCACTACTTCTTTATGAGAACTCCTGAGGGGAAGCACCAGAAAGGCCTCCTTCCCCCTTATCCTCACAGGGAAACACTTCACCTCCCCAAAGCTCCTCTCCTGGGTACGGAAGCCCTTCAGCATCACTCCCGGCAGTTCTTGGAGTACTTCCCTCGCCTGCCTTGAAGAGCCGTTGAGCTTTACGTTGAGCGTGCCGGGAAAGGGGACGAAACCGAGCTGTTCTTGGAACTGCTTGCGATAACCCTCCTGCTTGACATAATAACTCCCTTCCCCCAAACCGCTCACCACCACTCCTTCCAGCCTCATCACCTCCTCCCTTCCCTCCAATACTTCACCCAGCTCTGTATACAGTGCCTTGAGAAAAGCCAAACCCCTTGGGGAAAGCCTCAGCCTCTGTCCCCTTCCCTCTGGAGAGCGCTCCAACCATCCCCTTTCCTCCAGTCTCCTCAGCCAGCGTGCAAGGGTGGAGGGGGGTTTCCCCATCCTCCTCGAGAGTTCCCTCAGGGTGAGGGAGGTCGATCCCGAAACCCCTCCGGCCTTTGCAACTTCCAGCAGGAGCTTTATCTCCTCCATCTTACCACTTTTGGTTAAATTCTCAAATATGGTTCTTATCGCATGGAGGACGACATATATAAAGTTTTCTCAACAAGAAAAGAGGATGCGCGTAGCCATTAACGGTTTCGGACGCATAGGGAGGCTCTTTTACAGGAGTTCTCTTGAAAGGAGGAAGAATTTCGAGGTGGTGGCGGTCAACGACTTGGCCGATGCCCAGACCCTTCTCCACCTCCTCAAGTACGATTCCACCTTCGGAAAGCTGGAGGTGGAGATGAAGGCGGAAGACGGCTACCTAGTGGTGGGAAAGGAGAGGATGAGGCACCTCTCCGAAAAGGATCCTTCCAAACTTCCTTGGAAGGAGCTGGGGGTGGATCTGGTGATAGAAGCCACTGGAGTCTTTACGGATAGAGAGGGAGCCTCCAAACATCTAGAGGCAGGAGCAAAGAGGGTCCTCATCACCGCTCCCGCCAAAAACCCAGATATCACCATCGTTCCTGGAGTGAACGAAACTCAATACGATCCCTCGAAACACCGTATCATTTCCCTAGGCTCCTGCACCACCAACTGCCTCGCCCCCCTCCTGAAGGTGCTCGAGGAGAATTTCGGGGTAGAGAAATGTCTGATGACGACGGTACATGCCTATACCAACGACCAGCGCGTACTGGACCTCGTTCACAGAGACCTGAGAAGGGCCAGGGCTGCGGCCGTTTCCATCATTCCCACTACCACTGGAGCCGCCAAGGCCATCTTCGAAGTTATACCCAGCATGAAAGGAAAGAGCCACGGAATCGCCTTGAGGGTTCCAGTACCGGATGTTTCAGTGGTGGACTTAGTGGCTCTCCTCAAGAGGGAAACCACGGCGGAGGAGGTGAACGCTGCCTTCAAGAGGGCTGCCGAGGGAAGTTTGAAGGGCATCCTAGCCTACACCGAAGAACCCTTGGTTTCCTGTGACTTCATAGGCGACAGTCACTCCTCGATCGTGGACGGATCCCTGACCACGGTCATAGGTGGCAACCTCGTGAAGGTGATCGCCTGGTACGACAACGAATGGGGATACTCCTGCCGACTCGTGGACATGGCCAACCTGATTGCCTCCAAGGAGTAAAATGTCGCTCCCCACCCTGGATCGGGTAGAAGTGAAGGGTAAAACCGTTCTCCTCAGGGTGGACATCAATTCCCCCCTGGATCCCAAAACTGGAGAAATCCTGGAAGACTCCAGGATAAGGGAGTGTGCTCCCACCATCAAGGAACTGGCGGGAAAAGGGGCGAAGGTGGTGGTCCTGGCCCATCAGGGCAGGCCCGGGGATGAGGACTTCTCCAGGTTGGAAAAACATGCGAAAAGGATGGAAGAAATCCTTGGCATGCGCATCAAATATGTCCCGGACTTGCTTGGACCTTCGGCGAAAGAGGCCATAAAGGGACTGAAGGAAGGAGAGGTCCTTTTACTGGAAAACGTCAGGTTCTACGCTGAGGAGTCCCTTACCGGTACCCCCGAGCAGATGGCCAAGACTTTTTTGGTGAGGGAACTCTCCTCCCTCGCCGACCTTTACGTGAACGATGCCTTCGGGGCGGCACACAGGGGGCAACCCTCCTTGGTGGGCTTTGGGGCCGTGCTTCCCACCTACGCCGGGAGGCTGATGGAAAGGGAACTGAGGGGATTGAGCAGGGCCAGGGAACCGGAGAGACCCTGCATCTACGTGCTCGGGGGAGGAAAATCGAAGGACTCCATGAGCATGATCGAAAATGTACTCTCCAAGGGAATTGCCGACATGGTATTGACTGGGGGTCTGGTGGCATTGCTCTTCCTCTCCGCCTCCGGGATAGACCTGGGAGAACCCAGCTTTCAAGTGTTGAGGGAGAAGGGATTCGAGAAGGAAAGGGAGAGGGCAAAGAAGTTGCTGTCGACCTATGGGGGGAAGATCAAGCTCCCGGTGGATGTTGCCGTGGAAAGGGGAAACAAGAGGGAGGAGGTGGAAGTTTCCAGCCTTCCCGTGAATGCCCCCATCAAGGACATAGGAAGCAGGACTATCAGGGAGTACTCCGAAATCATAAAGGGGGCGAAAACGGTGGTGGCCAACGGTCCGCTGGGAGTATTCGAGGAAAAGGAATTCGAGAAGGGGACCGTGGAGGTGTTGCGGGCGATGGTGGACTCCGGAGCCTACACCATCGTGGGAGGAGGTCACATGGTGGCCGCCGCCGAAAAGGCAGGGGTGCTCTCCAAGCTGAGTCACGTGAGCACGGGAGGGGGTGCGTGCATAAGTTTCCTTGCCGGAGAACCCATGCCCGTGGTGGATCTCCTCCTCAAAACCGGCTGATCAACCCCATTCCTCAGGCCAGAGGCCCAATTCCTTCGCCGTGCTCCTCACTTCCTCCCATATTTCGTCCGGAAGGGGTATTCCCTCCCTGAGATACCTCTCCCTCTTCCTGAACTCCGGCTCCCCTGGAAGGAGGATCTCCTGAAAACCCTCGGCCCTCCTGGAGGCTTTCACTTCCAGAATAAACTCTTCTGCCTCCCTCAGGAATCTCTCCCTATCGGTGAAGGCAGAGGGATCCAAAACCATCATCAGATCCCCCTTGGTACAAAAACCCTCCACGGGCTCAAGCGTTCCCCTGACCTTCCTGCCGGCCGCGGCGTTGACCATAGGACCCGCCAGGAGCTCCAGTACAAAGGCCAACCCATATCCCTTCGGCCCCCCAAAGGGGCTGAGTGCACCCTTCAATCCCTCCTCGGGATCCGTGGTGGGTCTTCCCTCCCTATCCACCGCCCATCCCTCGGGTATCCTCTCCCCCTTCTTCGCCGCCTCCACCAGTTTTCCCCTAGCCGCCACGCTCATGGCCATGTCCAGAAGGACGGGTGGACGGGTGGGTATGCCCACCGCGAGGGCATTGGTTCCCAAGAGGGGCTCGCACCCGCCCCAGGGGTGCACCAAGGGATCGGTGGTGGTGGCCACTATCCCAACCATGCCCTCCCTCATGGCCATCTCCGCATAGTACCCGGCGATACCGAAATGATTGGAGTTGAATACCCCCACCGCCCCCACCCCCACCTCCCTAGCCTTCTCGATGGCCAGAAGCATGGCCCTCTTTGCCACATGGTGTCCCAACCCATGTCCCCCGTCCAAGAGCGCGGTGGCCGGACTCTCCCTCACCACCCTCACCTTCGCCCTGGGGAGGATGGTTCCCCTCCTCAAGGCCCTGAGGATGTATGGAAGCCTCAACATCCCATGGGAATGGAAACCCCTGAGATCCCCTTCCGTCAATACCTCCGCCACGTCCTCCGCTTCCTCCTCACCCGCCCCGCTCTTCAGGAGGAGGGTGCGTATCACCTCCCTTTCCCTATCCGCCGTGAGGATCATTCCTTTCTACCTCCAGGATTCTGCTTGAACCATTCAATGGCTTCCCTGAAGAAATCCTCCCCATCGACGGGCTCCAGTTCAAACTCGTTTCCCCTTTCCTCGTACCTCTCCGCCACCCTTTCGGGATCGGCCTGCTCTGGGGTGAAACCCTTCAGCTCCTCTCTAGTCAAAGGCATGGAGATGAGTCCCGTTTTGTAATGCATCGAGTAGGGTGCCCGCACATCACCCATGGGCTTCATCACCGAAGGATCGAAAAGCACCTTTCCCCTTCTTTTCTCCTTGTGGGCCACATCGGAGGTGGTGAGACCGGGAAGCTTGTTGGAGACTTCCGCCTCCAGAAACCTTATGAGATCGGCGTAAAAGCTGAAGAAATTTTTCTCCCTTTTTCCAGCCTGTAGTTCCAGGGGACGATAATCCTTGGGAAGCTCGTGGGGTTTGAACCTCGTCCAGAGCTGGAATCCCCTAGAACCGCTGTACTTCAGCTTGGGCTCCAAGCCCAAGTCTTCCATCTTCTCCATCGTGACTTCCACCGCCTTCCTGACCTCCGCATCCTTCACCTCCTTACCAGCATCCAAATCCAGCACAAACCAGTCCGGTCGATCGGAACCCACCCGATGGATATAAGGGATGAAATCTATGCCATGGAGATCGAGCCATTTCTGCAGGTCAGAGAGGCTTTGGATGGTGATGTATCTGGGTCCCATCTTCCGTTGCAACCATGCCCTTCCCGTAAAGAGTCTGAAAACCGAAACCCATCTCCCCCTGCAGAACTCGAGAAGGGTGGGAGCAACCACGGGGTAGTATCTTTTGGCCCTATAGACCTTCAAGTAGTCCTGGTTCAGCTCTTTCCCTATCTCCCTCCATCTGCGTTCGAAGTACTCCCTCCCCCTTTCCGTAAGGGCGTAGTTCCCCTCCCTTTCTTCCACCAGTTTCTCTTCCATCAATTCCTTCAAGAGGTCCAAAACCTCCTTCTCCGAAAATTCCCTTCTGGAATCGCGGCTCACCTTTTCCCTTATATGCTCTAAATCCACCAACTTCCCCTTCGGTTTTATCGCCAACGTCATCAGGATGTGGTCCCTTGGCTCCGCCATGCTGATTAGAGTTCGGCTAGCTTTTTGCCCAACAGTTTCTCGGCACACTCCTGGCAAAGGAACTTGGCCTTGGCCTCTCCCGGAACCACCACCTTGAGATAACCCGTACTATAGCTCATGAGCTGGATCTGTTTTCCACAGGACTTACATTTCGGTCCTTTGGCTCGCATTTTTTCCCTCTCCCTTTTCCTCTTCAAGATAAAAGTTCTCTCTCCAAAAGCTCATGATGCTTCCCCTCCTGAAACCCCACAGAACGGTGGATTTACGTCAACTAATAGAGATCCAAAGAAGGGTGGCCGAAAGAGTACTGATCAAGGACGAATGGAAGAAACTCGAGAGAATAGCAGGCCTCGATCTGGCCTATGCGGGAAAAGACCGTGGGTACTCCTCCTGTGTGGTATTGGACCTCAGCTCCCTGGAGATCCTTGAAAAGAGGGTGAAAAAAGTCAGGATAAAATTTCCCTATCTCCCCACCTTCCTAGCCTTCAGGGAGTTGGAAGGGATGCTGGAGGTGGCAAGGGAGGTGGAGGCCGACGTGTACATGGTGGACGGTCACGGAGTGGCCCATCCCAGGAGGGCGGGCCTAGCTTCCCATCTAGGGGTGGTGCTCGAAAAACCAACCCTTGGAGTGGCGAAATCCAAGCTCTGCGGAGAGGGTGAAGAACCTCCCCTCCAAAGGGGGGGATACTCCCTGTTGAGGGAAGGGGGAGAAGTGGTGGGAGCTGCCGTGAGAACCAAAACGGGAGTCAAACCAGTGTACGTGAGCGTGGGTCACAAACTCTCCCTCCCAACGGCCATAGAACTCACGCTCAGGACCTCCACCTCCTTCAGGATCCCACAACCCCTGAGGCTGGCCCATTTCCTCGCCACCAAAAGCGCCAAATAAGATCTTTCCTCGGTGAAGGGATTGAAACAGCTTGCCAGCGGAATAGCCTTGGGAAAGAACAAAAACTGAAACTGCTCGGGAAGCGTGAGAGGCGGCGGGCGCGTCGAAGGTGGACGCCTTCCCCTGCACACCGTTGACCGGCCCCTCAGGCTCCATCCCGCTTTCCGCAAGCGCCGTGCGTCCTGCCTACCCTTGCTGACTTCCGCCCCTGGGGGATTCAGCAGGTAAGGGAGGTTCTCCCCGGCCCTCCGGTCGGGGCCCCTCCGCCGCCGACCCTGCGGGGCGGGACTTCCACACCCGGGACCGGGCGGTGCGAGGTTCCAGCGCCGCCCCCCGACTTCGGCCCGGCATGAGCGGATTTCCGGTTACAGGGGACCGCTAGCCCCCCGCCTAGCCCGCCGCCATTCAAACCTTCCCCATCCATCTTATAACCTTGCCTACAGGAGGGAAGGGAAAAGATTCAAGAGGAGGATAAAGAGGAGGAAGAGGGAGAAGAAATTGGAGAACTGCCTGGCCCTCTTCTTGGACATCTTCAGCTCCAGCAGACCCCTGAACATGTAACCCCCATCCAAGGGCACGAGGGGGAGGAGGTTGAACATCCCTATTCCCAAATCGAGGACGAAGATCCATTTCAGGAGGTCCACCAAGGGCCAGGGAAGGGGAGAACGGTAGAAGTAGGGATGGAGGAGGGTATAGGGTGGGAGGGCGGGTCTTCCCAGCAACTCGTTCACCATGAGCCCCAACATGGAGAGGGGATGGAGGAGCTCAGAGCGCGGGGGGGAGGAGACGGGCCATATTCCCAGACTCCCCCTGTTGTCCCTATTGTCGGCTGTAACCACGAAGGTCCCCCTATCCGTCTCCAGAACCACTTCTTCCCCCGGTTTCAAGTTCTCCACCCCTTCCACGTAATCCCTCCAGGTGTGCAGGGGTTTACCGTTCAAAGAGAGGAGGAGGGTACCGAGCTCCAAGTTTTCGCAGGGACCGTTCTCCCTTACCCCCCACACGCGCACACCGGGGAGGGGGGAAAGGAGGAGGAAAAGAAAGAAGAAGGTTAGGAGGCCCACCAAAATGTTGGCGAAGGAACCCGCTGCGAAAATCCTCAGCCTTTTCTTGAGGGGGGAAGCATTCAGTTTTTTCTCATCTGGCTCCACGAAAGCCCCTGGAAGGGCGATGAAGAGGAGGAGACCAACTGACTTCGTGGGGATTCCCTGGGCCCTCATCAGGAGACCGTGGGAGACCTCGTGAACCAGGAGAACCACGGCCACCGAAATCAACCACCAGTAAACGGTGAGTCCTGGGATTACCCCTGGAAGTACGAACCTCGCCCCGGCCACGGAAAGTTCGGGCCTCCTCAGTATGAAGTAGGCGTTGAGGAGGAGGTTGAAGAAGACGAAAAACATGAGGAAGAGACCCACATAGGTCCCAACTTCCCCGAACCAAATCCATCCCTTTCTCCTCTTCTTGGCGACACGATCGATGATCCTCAGACCCCTTTCGGTCCTCCAGAGGAGCATTCCCCCTTCCAACGAAAATCCGTACTTCTTCAGATGACCCTCCCGGTAGAAGAGGAGAAAGATCGCCCAGAAGGAACCCAAACCCAGGAGGAGGAGGAGAAGGGATTGGGAGAGCTCCATCTTTCCCTTTTCCCTGCCCCCTGTATAAGCCCACCTCAATCCTAATACCCCCAGCCTCCTTCGAGAACTGATGTACATCCTCCTCACCACCGTGGATAGAAAGGAAAAGGCGGAAGAACTGGCGAGAAGGGTAGTGGAGGAGAAGCTGGCTTCCTGCGTGACCGTGCTCCCTGGGGCCAAATCCTTCTATTTCTGGAAGGGGAAGAGGGAGGAAGCGGAGGAGCTCCTGCTCCTCATGAAGACCCTGAGTCCGGAGAAGCTGATGGAGAGACTGAAGGAGCTACACCCATACGAGGTTCCGGAGCTCTTAGTTCTGAGGGCCTCCGCGGTCTCGGAGGAGTACCTGAGATGGGCAAGGGAAGTGGTGGAGTAAACCCCGCTCCCGCAAGGGCCGACAGGAGGGAGGTGGTCTATCCTCCCCGCAGATGGGAGCTCCTCGCGGAGCTAAGGAAGAGGGCGCTGGAAGTGATGGTGGCCCTTTCGAAAAGGGGAATGGAGGCCCTCGCCCACGGAAGCCTCGCCAGAGGGGACGTGAACGAGGAAAGCGACATCGATCTCTTCCTTCCCCAACCCTTTCCCTCCTTTCTGGTGGAAACGGCCCTGATGGAGGCAGGTTTTCTTCCCGAAAAGAGGGAACTGGTGATGGCCACCCCTTGGCAGCTCCCCAAAGCCCACCTCTATCTGGACGAAAGAACGGTAGTCACCTTCCCCCTCCTAAAACCCAAACCCCTCGAGCTGGAGTTCTACTACTTCGGCGGAGCTCTCGAGAGGAAAGGACTGGAGAAAGGGGAGAGGGTCCCAGGAGTGGACAAGAGGCTCATGCTCATCGAACCCACCCCTGCAGGACATGTGGAGAGTCCCGTGAGGGGAAGGGAGGGGGAAGTGGCCAAAAAACTGGGTGTGAGCCTGGAAATCGTGAGGGAAAGGGTGCAGGTCCTCGTTTCCAGAAAGGAGGAAGGCCACACGGGTCTCTTCCTCAAGAGGGAACTCTCACCCACCGAGAACTTCGAGAAGGTCTTCGCCTCCCTAGTCCGCTCCCATTCCTCCCTAAGACTGAGGCTCAAATCCTAGAAGCCTCTTCCAATCTGGAAATGACGAACTCCCTTTCCATGGCGGAGAGGAAGTTCCCCACCCTGGGTCCTTCCTCCCTCCCTATGAACACCAAATAGATGGCCTTGAAAAGCTCTGGGGGATCCGCCCCCACCTCCTTGGCCACTTCATAGACCCTGTTGTGGAGGGCCACGGGATCGTATTCCCTTTCCCTCAAGTCTGAGGCCAACTTGGAAAGACCCTTCCTCTGACCCTCCGTCAACCTTCCCTTCACTTCCTCCGGAAGGACCTCCAGCACTTTGAACCTCATCCAGTCCGGAGCGTATTCCTCCACCCACCTCCTAGCCCTCCTGAGCCTTCCCAGAGCCCTCTGTATGTCTTCTTCCGTGGGCTGAACGAGGAACCCTTTCCTCTGCATGATCTCCAATCCCCTCTCCTCCCTTCCACCCACCACTTGGCTCAGCACGACCGCAAACCTGAAGGGAACTCTCTGGGGCTTGGTGGTCGGTATCCTTTCCACTTGGGAAAGCTCGTAAATTCTGGAAAGCTGCCTTTCCCTCTTACCCTCCTCTGCCTTGGAGAAGTAGAGCTCCTCCACCCTATCGTACTCGTCGTAGAGGTCGAGGAGGGGGAGTCCCGGATCGAAGGATTTGCTCTTCATGGCCTTGCTCCTGAAGATGAAGTACCTGAGGAGCTCGGGCTCCGCTATGGAAAGCCATTGGGAAAGGGTAAAGACCACCCCCTTGGAGGAAGACATGCGTTTTCCCGAGAGGCTCACCCATTCATAGGGGATGGGATAAGGGGCCTTCCCCCCAAAGACCTTCTCCACGATCTCCTTTCCCGTTTCGTAACTCCCGCCCCTTACCGCATGGTCCTTTCCAAAGGGTTCACAGGTCACTCCCAGGAGCTTCCATCGGGCAGGCCATTCCACCCTCCAAGTGAGTTTTCCTTCCCCCTTCGTGTAATCCGCCTTTCCCTCGTGCCCGCATCCCCCGACGTAGTCGCACCCTTCACACACGTACTTCACGTAATCTCCCGACCACCCGTAAGCCCTGGTGGTGGAGATCCTGCCACAATTTTCGCAAAGGGGATCGTAAGGCAACCAATCTTCGGGGAGGGGTTTGTCCCTGTACTTGTTGAGGATTTCCCTTATTTCCCCGGCCTTTTCCAGGGAGAGCCTTATGAGGGGGGCCATCTCCCCGCTCCTGTAGACCTCACTCCCCCTCATCACCTTCAGCTTGAGACCGAAATCCTTGAAGGAAGCCAGAAAATCCCGTGTGAAGTAGTCCACGAAGTCCTCGAAACCTCTCTCCGGTGAGGGAAGGTTGGCGTAGGGCATTCCAAGGTAGCGCTGGTAGGAAGGAGGGAGGGGCCAGGGGACACGCCTCAGGGGATCGAAATCATCCGCATACCAGATGGCCTCCACCTCCCCTCCCCTCTCCTCTATTGCCCTCCTCACCCCATCGGCGATGAAGACGTCGTTGGAATGCCCGATGTGGATGTGCCCCGAAATGGAGATCCCACTCGCTACCAGATGCTTCTTTCCCCTAGCGAGCAGCTCCTCCGCTACTTCGTCTATCCAGTGCATCCGCAAAATTTTATTCGCAGCCTCTAAAATGTACTGTGTCCCCTAGGCCGGCAGAAAGGATGAAGGAGATCCCCCCCTCGAGCACCCTCAGGGTCCTTTCACTGGCCAAAAAACTGGAGAGGGAAGGAAGAAACATCCTCCATCTGGAAGTAGGGGAACCGGACTTCGACACCCCAGAGCACGTGAAGAGGGCTGCCTGGGAGGCCCTTCAGAAGGGAATGACCAAGTACACCCCCTCGGAGGGATTGCCCGAACTCAGGGAAGCGGTGGCGGAGAGGGTGGGAGCGGAGAGGGAAAATGTGCTGATCACTCCCGGCGCCAAGCATGCCATCTTCTGTGCCATGGAGGCCATCCTGGATCCCGGGGAGGAGGTGATCCTTCCTTCCCCCTGTTGGACCTACGACGGTATCGTGTTGAGCGTGGGGGGAAAACCCGTCTTCTTGGAAACCAGGATGGAGGAGGGTTTCAGGGTGGATGTGGAGAGGCTGGAAAAGGCCCTCACCCCAAGGACCAAGCTCCTCGTCCTCAACTCCCCCTCCAACCCTACCGGGGCCATCCTCGACGAGGAGAACCTGAAGGCCATCCTCGACTTCGCTAGGGAAAGGGACCTCTGGATCCTCACCGACGAAATCTACGATCGTTTGGTCTACGAGGGAAAAAGCACGAGCCTTCTCTCCCTCGCTGGATCCATAGAGGGCATCGTTTACATCAACGGTTTCTCCAAGACCTATGCCATGACGGGATGGAGGCTGGGATACGCGGTAGCACCCAAAGAACTGATAGCGGAAATGAACAAGATCCAGCAGGCCTCCACCTCCTGCGTACCAGGTTTCGTGCAGATGGCGGGACTGGAAGCCCTGAGGGGACCCCAAGACTTCGTGGAGAGGATGAGGGAAGAATTCAGGAGGAGGAGGGATTTCATGGTGAAGGGACTTTCTTCCCTAGGTCTGAAGTGCCTTCCGCCCAAGGGCGCCTTCTACCTCTTCCCCCGTCTGCCGGAGGGATGGAAGGATTCCACGAGCTTCTGCGAGCATCTGCTCCAAGAGGTGGGAATAGCCTCCGTTCCCGGAATAGGCTTTGGACCCTTTGGGGAGGGCCATGTGAGGTTCAGCTTCGCCTGTTCGATGGAAGTGCTCAAGGAGACCCTTCAGAGGTTGGGGGAGTTCCTACAGCATCACCATATCTCAGGGTGAGGAGCTCCCTTATCCTCCTAGCCTTTACCCTCCCTATCCCCTTTACCCTCATCAGTTCCTCTTCGGAAGCCCTCATCACGGCCTCCACACTCCCGAAATGCTGGAGCAACCTCTCGGCCAAAACGGAGGAGACTCCTGGGAGTCCTTCCACCACGAACCTCTGTTGGAGGGGGAGGGGGAGATCCCCCCTCTTCCTCCTCAAGGGAGGTGGTCTCCTCCCCTCTTCCCTTTCCCTCCTAGCGAGAAGCCAGAGGAGGGAAGCCGTTTGGGAACTATCCACGGTCCTGAGGACGGGTATTCCCAATTCCATCACGAGGTGGAGGATCGCGCCCTGTACCGCGTGCGGATGAAGCTTCCCCAACTCCTCAGGGTCCTCCTTTCCCTCCACCACCAGCACCGGTTTTTCGAACTTCTCCCTCATCCTCTCCGCCTGGTCCATGAGTCTCCCATCCAAGATGGACCTCAGGAAATCCCTCGTGCTCTTCCTCTCCACGACCACCCTGTCGCTCACCACGAAATCTCCAACTTCAAGCCTCACCACTTCCACCTCCACCCCCCTCTTCCTCAGCTCCCTTTCCAGCTCCCCCCCCATTTCCTGGGGATCGGCGAGGATCTTCAGTTTTCCCGGAAGAACTCTTCCAGTCTCTTCCGTAATTCTCCCTCCCCCACCCTCCTCAACCTCTCCGCCATCCAACCTGGCAGACTTCCCCTCACGAAGGGGGAGAAGACCCTTTCATCCAGGAAGATGATGGCGGCTCGATCGGAAAGGAGCCTGTGGGCCCTTCCCGCCGCTTGGGCCAAACGCCTGTGGGCCGGGAGATAATACCCATACCTTCTCCCCAATCCGGGGAACTGCTCCTCCCAGTATCCGATCGTCCTCTCCAACCTTTGGCTTGGAGGGGCATAGGGTATCCCCACCGCCACCACGGAGTCCATTTGGTGGCCTGGATAATCTCCACCTTCCGCGTTCCTGCCACCCATCACCCCCAAGAGGACTGCACCCCCTTTCTCCGCGTATGCCTTGAACTCCCTGATCTTCCTCTCGTTTTCCTCAGAAGAGCACTCCCTTTCTTCCACGATGAGGGGCTTGGAGAGGGCTTCCCTCAAGCCCGCTTCCAAAAGTCCTTCCAGAACCTCATAGCTGGCCGTGAAAACACCCACGTTTCCCGGCGTGGCCCCTTCCACCTGCACGATGGCCTTCACCATTCTACCATACATCTCCGGACCCCTGTTTTGTTCTCTGGTCGTTAACCCCCTCACCACGAGGGCAAGCACGTTCTCGGGTGGGAAGGGTGAGGAGCACCTGAGCTTTAGGGAGTGGGGAAGACCCACCACATCCGCATAGGCCTCCAACGGGGAGAGGGTCCCGGAAGTACAGATCGCCACCTTCACCCCTTCCAAGACGGGGGAAGTGAGATACCTGGGATCGAGTGCCTGTACCTCGAGCACGGGTACCCCACCTTCCCCCACCGAAACGATCCTCATGAAATCCCTCCTCTTCCTCGTCATCCCCAACTGGAGGAGAAACTTCCCCATTCCCCTCAAGTATGAGCGGGGAGCCTTTCCTTCCCTCAACTTGAGAAGCAGCATTCTTTCACCCACTTCCAAGAGGAGTTCACCCGCCCCCTCCCATCCCCCCACTTTTTTCTCCATCCTTTCCTCGAGCTCCCCCTCCTCCAAGATCCTTTCCTCCCCCTCCCCCAGACCACGGGAGAGTTCCCCCATCGCCTCTTCCATCCTCGAACAGATTTCCTCCGCTTCTCCATCCTCCAGCTCCCTAGCTTCCCTCTTCGCTTGGAGAATGGAGTTCAAGGTCAGCCTATCGCTCGCCAGTTCCACTGCCAACTCCGGAAGGTTATGGGCCTCGTCGAAAACAACCGCAAGTTCTGGGAGGCCCGCACCCAGGGACCTCAGGAAGGGGGGACGGATGGAAGGATCGAGCAAATAGAGATAGCTACATGCCACCACCCTCATGCTCGGCATCAAATGCTTGGAGATCTCATAGGGACAAAGGCCCTCTTCCCTGCATCTTCGCAGTAACTCCCCTGCCTTGACCTGTTCTCCCAAGAATTCTGGAAGCAGCTCTTCCCCCCTTTCCTCCCATTCCCTGAAGAATTCGCACCTTCCTTCCTTCCTAAGCACCGTGCAGAGGTGTGAGGCTTCACCCGCCCCGGAAGTGAACCTCCTGAGGAGGGGATGGAGACACATCTCCCTCCTTCCCCTAAGGGAAAGACCGGGTACGTTGAGACGGGAAGAGAGCATTCTGAGCTCCTCCACCACTCTGTCCAGCTGGCCGTGGGTCCTAGAGCAGTACACTATCTTTACCCCCCTCAGCTCTGGAGAGGAGAGGAGTCCGCACAGGAGAGCCACCGTCTTTCCCATACCCGTGGGACCTTCCACCACGAGGGGAACGGACCTCTCCACGGCCCTCCTCACAGCCACCATCAATTCCAGCTGGGGCTCCCTGATTTCCCGGTAGGGAAAGATCGAAAGCAGTTCGGGATATTCCCTCAGAGGGCGAGGTTGTAGGCTAGAATCCATACCAGCAACCAGCAGGCCAAGAAAGACCAAAAGCCCAGCTTGAGGGCTTTCATCACCGACCATCCCCCCTCCGGAAACTGAGAAGGGGGGAGTCTCAGCAGGGGCGGGGTGAGCTTGTAGGCGAGGAGGAAGAGGAGGAGGAAGAGGAGGAGGGCGGGGGAAGAGGAACCGGACTCGGCTGACAGGAGGCCAGACAGGAGGCCGGCTATGGCCCCGAAGGCCATGAAGGGAAGGGAAGCTTTGGTCTTGAACTCCATTTTATCATCCCTTTTCGGAAGAGGAGACTAAAAAGGTCTAACCTCCACCACCCACAATTCCTCGAAGAACCTCCTGAGACTGGAAAGGAGACGAACCCCCAATCCCCGCTCCCTCGCCTTCTCGAGTGTTTCCCCCATCCCAGAAAGGGAGGATTGAACGAAAAGGGCCCTTCCCCTTTCGGAAAGATGGGAGGAAAGGGAAGAGAGGAAGGGATCCAGCACCTTCCTTCCATCTTTCCCCCCACCCCATCTTGGATCTTCCTCTTCGACAGGAAGATAGGGTGGATTGAAGAGGATGAGATCAAACTTCATTTTTTTCACCGGTTCGAAAAGCCACCCCTTCCTCAGTTCCACCCTCCTTCCCACCCCGTGCTTCCAAGCATTGAGCCAAGCACACCTAATGGCCTCCTCGCTGACATCCGTGGCCACTACCTTTCCCCCTCTCTCCGCCGCCAATACGGCTAGAATCCCGCAACCCGTTCCCAGCTCCAGCACCCTTTCCCCCCTTTCGACCCTCAAGTTTTCGGCGAGGAGGAAGGTGTCCTCAGCCGGCTCGTAGACTCCGGGAAGAACGAGGAATTCCCTTCCACGGTAAAAAGTCCTCAGAATCTCTTCCCCCACCCCACGGTAAAGGATGCCTGCGGTTTTGTCCATCGTCGTTCTAAGCTTGGGAACTTAAGAATCCCTTCCCGCGGATGTTCAAAGAAGGAGCCTGGCGGAAAGGAGTAAACTACACATCCCCAACACATCGCAGAGGGAGGTGATGAGGGGACCGGTGATGTTGTCCGGATCCAGACCCTTGGCGAAGGAAAGCAGGGAGAGAAGGGTGGAAGAAAGGACCACCATGGGAGTGAGGATGAGACCGCTGAGGAGCATGACCAGCGCAAGTCTTCCGGATCCGCCTGCCACCATCAAGTAGAGGAAGAAAACAAGGGAGACCACGGCATACATCAGCAAACTGGAAACCGAAACTATTTTCATGTTGAAGTAGAGCTCCCCCTTCTGTCTAGGGGCTATGGTACCCAGATGGAGGGCTGAGCTAAGCCTGGCCCCCAAAATGGTTCCCACATTACCCGCGATATCGTTGATGGGGGGAACCATGACCAAGAGGAAGGGGAAGGTGTAGAAGAGGCTCAGGGAATGCTCTGCCAGCAGACCGGAAAAAAGGGAGATGAAGGCACATATGACTACGGCGAGGTAGGTTTCAGCCACCGTCCTCCAGAAGCGCACCCGCTCACCCCCACCAGAGGACCACCAGGTAGATGCTGAGCATGGTAACGATATCGCCCAGCGTGGTCATCACGGGCCCCGTGACGTTGTCTGGATCCCACCTCCTCCTGAAGGAAAGAAAGGCGACGAGGATGGTCAGGAAGGTGATAGGGATACCGGCCAGGATCCCGGAAAGGAGGGCTATGACCACCAAATCCCCAAAAAGGGAGGGAAGCCCCACGAGACCCCTTACCACCAGGGACACCGTCACCACGGTCAGGGAACCCACGATGCTCAAGAAAATGGCTGCAAAGGCATTGCCCACCAGCTCCCAATCCCTAGAAAACTTGGGCCTGAGGGTTCCCAGATGTAAGGCCGTTCCCAGTCTGGACCCGAGTGCACAGCCTATGTTTCCCCTCAGGCCTACCAAAGGGGGAACTATCGTTAGGAGGCCAGGAATAACATAGAACTTTTCCTTCATTCCCTCCAAGACCGAACCGGCGCTGAAATCGGCCACGGCGCAAAAGGTGAGCACCGAAAGGATCTGAAACAAAAGGGTTTTCGTGGTCTTTTCCATTTCCTCACCAGAATTTCCTCGGTACCTTCCCTTAAAGGGTTAGGCTTCCCCCGAAAACGGATGGTTTAAAAAGGGTGGCTAAGAAGGAAAATGGGAGAAAAATGAAGGATTTGAAGAAACTGCTCGGACCGATAGCCTTCTACATAGGACTGCTGATAGCCCTGGTGGCGGCGGTAGCGGTGGATCCTTCCGGCAAGCTCTACGGAGTACTGGCGATTCTGGGAATCATCGTGGCCCTGTGCAACATCACGGCGGAAGAGAGCGAGAAGTTCATCATGGGCTCCGTGGCCTTCATCATAGCCGCCTTCGGAATGTATTCCATGATAGAGGCTACGGGTGTGCACCTGGCGGACGAAATCGTAAACCTGGCAACCAACATCACCGTTCTGATAGGGGCTGGAGTGGTCATCATCGCCTTAAAGGCCATCTACCAGCTGGCCAAAGCCGCCTAATCCCCATTTCTTTTTCCTTTTTTCTTTCTTCTCAAATCCAGGCCACTTGGATTTTTGGATTCCTCGGATTCTTGGAGGAAGATAGCCAGAAGGTAGAAGAAGATGAACCAGCTGATGAATAGGGTGATGTTCAGGATCCATTCGCTTGTATAAATGGATAGAAACGTGTAGGAGGTCATTATGCCTCCGTGCAGTGAAGCCGAAACATAAATGTCTGATGCCTCCCTCAGAGCCCCGGCCAGGCATCCGAAGGCGAAGCACCCTAGGATGTGTATGGGCATCCACCAGGTGGGCTCCCACCTCGATGCAATCGGGTTCCAGTAATTGACCAAGTGCATCGAGGCGAAGATTGTGGAGGTTAAAAGTAAACCCATTCCATAATCGACTTTCCAAGCCCTAAAGATGAGCCTCCGCCAGCGTCTCTCAAAGGCCTCATTGAGCCTGGACTGCACATAACCCCTAAAATAAGCCTCCTCAACAAGCCCGATGAGGACCATGTTGAAGATCAAGTTTAAAATTATGCCGAGCGGCGAAAGCCCGGCAGGCTTGGCCACGCCCAGAGCGGTCGATACCACAATTGAGAACGTCGCGGGAAGAATGAAGACGGCTATAAATCCTGAGCTCCACTTCAATGTGATGCGCTGGTTTCTGGGCAGGAAGCCGTAAATCCTAAAACTCCTCCCAGGTAAGATGATGGCGAGTAGGGCTACAAGTATCATAATAAATTTTTGGAGGCCAAAATACCCGAACATGCCATGCTCTAAGTAAAGCTCGCAAAACCACCAAACAAAGGTTAGGATTAGAGAGACTAGACAAACCTCAAGTAAAGCCACACACCGCTTACCTAAGGAAGCCATACTAAAATCTTGGCAATCCTGAAAGCTTAAAGAGAAATACGTGTAAGACTAAGCCCCGGGCGGGAATTGAACCCGCGACCTCGCGCTCTTCGTTCACGAGGAATACCAAGCGCGCGCTCTTACCTACTGAGCTACCGGGGCCTTTTTCTTTCTCTCTTACAGGCTAAAAAATCGACGGGATTTACCTTTCTTGTTTCATATGAAACAACAAAGAATAAAAGGTGAAATCCGTGAGAAAAACCGAGATGAAAACTAGCACCGTTGGTTTGGTAGCCGTCCTCGCGGTCCTCCTTCTCCTCCTCGGCTACTTAGGCTATTCGAGGGAAACCAGAACCCTCGTAAGTCCAGAAAACGTTCTGACCGTAATAGATGACTCGGGAAAACTCGTTAGGCTTCCCCAGCCCGTACGGAGGATAGTCGTCCTGCAGAGCGATGCGGGGGAAATCCTCTGTGCCTTGGGTGCTGAAAACCTGGTGGTCGGAGTAAGCCCCACCACCAAACAAAAGATGGCGCCCAAGTTCGACAACCTTCCAGAAGTGGGGAGCAGTTCCTCCCCCAACTACGAAGCGATCTTGGGACTCCAACCAGAAGTGGTGATCACTTACAGTGGAAAGGTGGGTTCGGAGGAGGAACTCAAGAAGAGGCTGGAACCCCTAGGTATCAAGATCCTCTGTGTGGATGCCTACAAGCTGGAACTCATCCCCAGGGACATAAGACTTTTGGGACTCGTGCTGCGGAAGGAGAACGAGGCGGAGAAGTATGCTGGCTTCTTCGAAAATCTCCTGAAGCTCATAGAAAATAGGGTTTCTGGTCTGGAAAACAAAGTACGTGTGTACGTCGAAGGACACAAGGACTACCAAACGGCTTCCTACGGTACCATGGCCCATGGCATCGTGACGGCCGCGGGTGGTCTTAACCTGGCAGCAGGGGAACCCGTTTCCTACCCGATAGTATCCCCGGAATGGGTACTGCAGAAAAACCCTGACGTGATCCTCAAAAACGCCGGGAAGAGCGCTTTACCGGGAGGGGGAAGGGCCCTGACCAACCCGGAACCCCTGAAAAGAGTCTGGGAGACACTCGTTAGCAGACCCGGATGGGGAGAACTAAAAGCCGTGAAAGAAAACAGGGTCTACGTGATAGCCTGGGATCTCTGGGGAGGAGGCTCCCAGATAGTGACCATTTGCTATGCCGCCAAATTCTTCTATCCCCAGCTCTTCGGCGATCTCGATCCGTCTTCCATCCATAGGGAACTCGTGAACTTCTGGGGGCTGGAGAGTGGAGGGATATACACCTACCCCTGATGTCCCAACCCAAAAGGCTGGGCAAAGCTTGAGCGGATGATCGGATGGGAATAGAAAAAGTCTACCTCCGCTATACCCGTAGCAAACTTCTGGTAATCTTCATCCTTTCCCTCCTCCTCTTCTTCCTTTTCCTCCTAGCACTCTCCGTTGGAGCGGTGAACCTGAGTCCGGGAAGGGTTTGGCGTGCCTTCTTCTCCAGGATCTTCCCCCTCTCCTCCGATCACCTCTCCGAAGTCATCGTCTGGGAGTTAAGGCTTCCCAGGATCCTCCTAGCCCTTTCCGCTGGAGCTGGCTTGGCCCTAGCCGGAGCCGTTTGTCAAGGTTTGCTGCGCAACCCACTCGCAAGTCCCTACACCCTCGGTGTTTCCTCGGCTGCTGGTTTCGGGGCCTCTCTCGGTCTGGTGTTGGGCCTTGGTGTTTGGGGTGGAGAATATCTGGTGGTGATCAACGCCTTCCTCTTCGCCCTCCTCTCCACCTTCTTGGTATGGGGTCTGAGCATCAAAAAGGGAATGAGCTCGGAAAGCATCATCCTCGCCGGAATCGCCGTGATGTACCTCTTCTCCTCCCTTACCTCGATCCTGCAGTACATGGCTGAACCCAGGGCCCTACAAGGAGTGGTTTTCTGGCTGATGGGCGGTCTGTACCATGCCACCTGGGAAAGGTTCTTCCCCGTTTTCTTCATCACCCTTTTCTGTTTTCCACCCCTTCTGAGGTATTCTTGGGATTTGAATGCCCTTGCCATGGGAGACGAAACGGCGAAAGGGTTGGGGGTAAACGTGGGAAGGGTGAGGGGAGTGGGATTGGTCCTCTTCTCCCTCCTCACGGCGGGTATCGTATCCTTCACGGGTACGATAGGATTCATAGGTCTAGTTTCGCCCCACCTGGCCCGCATGCTCGTGGGGGGCGATCACAGGTTCGTCCTTCCCTGTTCCTGCCTGATGGGCGCCCTCCTCCTCCTAGCCTCCGATACCTTGGCCAGAAGCCTCATCGCCCCCACCGAAATCCCGGTGGGTGCGGTGACTTCCCTTCTGGGCATACCCTTCTTCCTGCACCTCCTCATGAAGAAAAGGAAGGAGTTCTGGTCATGAAGATCGTGATAAAAGGACTTTTCTTTGGATATGGGTCTCTCTCCATCCTTGAGGGAGTGGAGCTGGAAGCCGAAAAGGGTGAAATCACCAGCTTGGTGGGACCCAACGGCTCGGGCAAGACTACTCTCCTCAGGTGCGTGGCCGGGATCCTAAAGCCCCAGCGAGGTTCCATCTTCTTGGATGGTAAAGAGATGGGGGAATTCACTCCCAGGGAACTTTCGAGGAAAATCGGCTATCTTCCCCAAGGTCCTTCCCCCTCTTTCCCCCTCACCGTCTTCGACACCGTCTTGCTCGGAAGAAAACCTTACTTGGGCTGGAGGGTGGGAGAGAAGGACTTGAAAGTGGTTTCGGAGATCTTGGAAAGGGTGGGTCTGGAAAAGCTGGCGCTCAGACCCTTCAACGAGTTGAGCGGGGGAGAAAAACAAAAGGTCCTCTTGGCAAGGGTCCTGGCCCAAGAACCAGAAATCCTGCTGCTGGACGAACCCACGAGTAACCTGGACCTGAGGCATCAACTGGAACTCCTGAACCTGATAAGGAAGGAAGTGAAGCGGAAAGGACTCTCCGCCCTCATGGCCTTGCACGATCTCAACCTGGCTTCGACCTTCTCGGACAGGATCGTGCTCCTGAAAAAGGGAAGGATTTTCGCCATCGGAGGACCGGAGGAAGTGCTTACCCCTTCAAACTTGGAGAGGGTCTACGGGGTGAAAGTGGAGAGGATAAAGAGACCGTGGGGCTTTCACCTCCTCCCCCTCAGACCTTCCAAATCAAACCTTAAGTAAGATAAAGGGAAGAGTTACACTTAATGGTAGTGGTGAAAGAAATCAAAGTAATCAACCTAAAGGAGGAAGACCTGCAGGAAGTAATGGAGCTGGGATACAAGTGCTTCCCCGATCCCTATCCCCTCAGCCTACTGGAGCATCTCTACAAGAGCGACCCCCAGGGTTTCTTTGGGGTAAAGATGGACGGAAAATTGGTGGGATATCTCATCTGCACCATGAGATGGGGAGGAATAGGACACATCCTTTCCATAGCCGTGGATCCGGAATACAGAAGGAGGGGGGTGGGAAGGGCCCTCATCCAAAAGGCCCTCGAAAGGCTTAGGAAGGAGGGGGCCACCGCCGTAAGACTGGAAGCCAGGAAGAGTAACCTTGGAGCAAGGGCCTTCTATTCGGTGCTGGGTTTCAAAGAAGAAAGAGAGCTCCCCCATTATTACGAGGACGGGGAAACCGCTGTGCTCATGTGGTATACCTACCCCACCTGAGCTAGCGCCCGCCCTCGAAGTCCCTGAGCGTGAAAACGCGCAGGCCTGGGGGAACCCTCTCCACCCTCGATTGAACTCCCACCAAGTTCTTTATTCCACGCTCAGAGGCCAACTCCGCTATCTCCTGGGTGATGATGCCATCCAGAACCACCGTGTGTACTCCGTTCGCCTGCATCAACTTTTCCTTGAGCTCCCTCACGGGTACCTCCTCGATTTTCTCCAGATCCTGGTTGAGGAGCCTAGCCTTCAGCGAGCCCGCCATTTCCGTGAGGAGTTCCTTCAGTCTGGAAAGCTCGGCCCTCCTTTCCTCCGTCTTTTCCTTTTTGAATCCCTTGAGCTCCTCCACCGGTACCTTGTTCCTGAGGGCTTTCAAAACTTCCTTCCTCGTCAGTTCCTCCACGCTCTTTCCGTTGGGAGGTCTGGCCACGTAGTCTATCTTCACCAACTGCATGAGCTCCTTCAGGATGAGATCCCCTCCTCTATCACTGTCGAGGAAGGCCGTAACCGTCTTGTTCTTGCACAGCTCCACGATCTGCTTGGGCACGTTTGTTCCCTCCACCGCGATGGCATTACGTATACCAGCCCTCAAGAGGTTGAGAACATCCGCTCTCCCTTCCACGAGGATGATCGCATCCGAATCCAGCACTCCTGGGCCGGCTGGAAGTCCCTGATATTCTATAATTTCCTCTGCCCTCATGTTCTCCTTGACCTGCTCCGAAAGCTCCTGACTCTCAGGACTTTCCAACTCCATCTTCGAAAGGATTTCCTTTGCCCGGCTCACGATGTATTTGCGCTTGGCTTCCCTGACATCCTCGATCTTTTCCGTTCTTATCTTGGCCTCGCAGGGACCCACCCTGTCCACCGTTTCCAGTGCCGCCGCTATGATGGCCGTTTCCACCTTATCGAGACTGGAGGGAATGAGGATGGTACCCGTGGACTTACCCTGATTGGTGGTGAGTTCCACCTTGATCCTCCCTATCCTCCCGGACTTCAGTAGTTCTCTGAGGTCTAGGTCCTCTCCCAAGAGGCCTTCTACCTGCCCGAAGATGGCCCCCACTACGTCTGGACGCTCCACCACTCCGTTGGCCTCTATCCTAGCGTGGATGAGATATTTTACCGATCCACCAAACTCTTCCTTCATACTCTCACCTCCCTTTTCGATCGCACTTTCCTTTACCAGGTCCTTGAGCGATTTCTCTTCCAAGTGCTCACCAGAAGGGTTTTGGTTGGAACTGCCCTTTTCTGAGCTTCCTGTAAGACGGAGTGCCCGATCCGGTAGACCAGATTGCGGGCAACTTCCATCTCCAGGCTAAATTTGGGCTGTTCCAGCCCTTACCCGTTTTTTTCTCCCCTCCTACCCTTATAAATACTTTGACCTGCCTAGCCCCTGTCCAAGCCGAAAATGCTAACACTGACCACGCTCATGGCCGGGAAACCTCCCAAGTTATGGGTGAGTCCCAATCTGGGATCCCTCAATTGCCTGGGTCCGGCCTTCCCCTGGAGTTGTTTGTAGATTTCGTATACCATTCTGAGACCCGAGGCTCCTATCGGATGTCCAAAGCATTTCAAGCCTCCGTCGGGCTGGCAAGGGAGTTCACCCTCTAGCTCAAAGAAACCCGCCTCCACATCCTCCGCCGCCTTTCCCCTGGGGGAAATCCCAAGATCCTCATAGGTCACCAGCTCCGTGATGGAGAAACAGTCGTGGACTTCCAGCAGATCCAGCTCCCTTCTCGGATCCTCCACTCCCGCCTCCTGATAGGCCCTCCTCGCCGCCCTCACCGTAGTTTCCACATGGGTTCCGTCCCATCGGTAGAGCAGCTCCTCCCCGGAGGTGGTAGCCACTTGCATCGCCTTCACATAAATGGGATCCTCCCTGTATTCCCTGGCCTTCTCCGCCCTCACCACGATAGCGGCTGCCGCCCCGTCACTCACTCCGCAGCAGTCGTAGAGACCGAGGGGCCAGGCGATGATGGGGGCGGACAGAACATCCTCCACCCTTATTTCCCTCCTCAGGTGGGCCTTGGGATTCCTCGCCCCGTTCCTGTGGCTTTTCACCGAGATCTTGGCCAAAATTTCCTTCCCCCTTTCGGGAGTCAGCCCATAACGATCGAAGTACCTCACCGCCATCATGGCGAAGGCCCCTGGAGCCGTAACGTTCGGAAAGATGAGCCTGTTCCTGCTTCCCATTCCGGAACCGAATTCGGGAAGTCCTCCATATCCTATGTCCTTGAGCTTTTCAACCCCCAGCGCCAGCGCCACCTCACAGGCCCCGGAAGCCACGGCGTAGCATGCTGCCCTCAGGGCCTCTGAACCTGTGGCACAGAAGTTCTCCACCCTCGTCACGGGAATGAAGGGAAGCTTCAGGGAGACGGAAAGGGGTAAGGCACTTTTCCCCGTGGAGACCTCATCGAAGCAGGTCCCCAACCACGCCATCTCTATTTCTTCCTTTTCTATCCCCGCATCCTCCAAAGCCTCTTGGAAGGCTTCTACGATGAGATCCTCATAGCCAGCGTCCCACCTCTCCCCAAAGCGAGTGCATCCCATCCCTATGATGGCCACCTTATCCTTTATTCCCCCCATCCTCCACCTCCGGTACGGCCTTCCAGAAATATCCTATCACTCCCCTCACGGGATCCCGGTACTTCCTCCTGAAACTCATCCTAACGGGAGCTCCCACCTTCAACTCCCCGGCCTCACAATCCGTGAAGTCGAACCAAAATCTCCCACCACCCTCAAAATCCACGATTCCGTAAATGGCGGGTCTATCCACGGAGAAAGCCAGCATGTCCTCGGTGTAGCTGAAGACCCTCCCCCTCCTCTCCGAGAACCTGTATGGCTCCATGTCCATTCCACCGCAGGCCACACAGATCCTCTGCGGAGGGTATTGGGGAGTGCCGCAGGCTCTACACCTAGATCCCACCAACGCTAGGATAGCCCTCCTCTCCCTCCAAGCGAGCGACAAAGAGGTGGGGGCTATTTCTTCCCCCCTCATCCCCTTCTCCACAGGCATGCTTTCCCTCCAAGCCAGGTACTTCTCATAGCTTCTCAGTTCCTTCCTCCTGCCCAGAGCCCTTTCCACCTTCCTCTCACCCATTCCGCCCGTGACGGTCAAGAGAAGAGAATCACTCCCGGCCCCATAACCTGCCACCACCACCTTCTCTCCCCTCTCCCTTCCCTCCAGGGCCGCCACCAGGAGAAGGAGGGGATAGGAGGCCCCCGTGTTTCCCACCTGCTCGAAAAGACTCGGTTGGAGTTGTTGCTCGGAAAAACCCATCTCCCTGGCAAGACGTGGATGATCCCTTGGAAAAAGGGCCGGAAAAGCCACCTTGGAAATATCCTCGGGGGTGAGACCTTTCTCCCTCAGCAAACCCTCGATGGAGGAACGGATGAACTTGAGATATCCTTCCTCCCTTATCCACCTGTCCTCCCAGGAGCGGGTGAATTCCTCCCCTTCCACCCTCCAATAATCGGGGAAATCGTGGGAGAGGGAATAGGAACCTTCCAGCTTCGCCACTCTTTCTTCCCCCACCAAGAGGGCAACAGCCGCATCGCCATACATCGCCTCCTGCACGCTCCCCGGTCTTCCCATCCTGCAGTCGGAAGCCACCACCAAAACCCTCTTTCCCTTTTCGGCCTCCTCGAAAGCCATGAGCAAGGCCCTCATACCGGAGGAGGGAGATCCGGTAACATCCACCGTTCTCACCCCCTCTTCCAAGTCCAGAGCAGTGGCCAGGATGCTCGCGTTCATCCTTTCGGCGAAAGGGGGAGTGGTGGTGGCGAAGTAAACCGAGGAAATACTTTTCCTTTCTTCACCCAAACAGTCCCTCGCCGCCTCCACTCCCATCGTGAGACTGTCCTCATCCCAGTTAGCCACCGTTCTCTCCCCCGGAAGGAGGGCGGCGGGATTGAGCCAGGAAGCTATGGCTTCATAGAGAACGGCCCTATCCATCCTGTACCTTGGAAGATAAACTCCGCAGGAGGTTATTCCTACCACAGAATCTCTTTTAGCTTTCGCCAAAAAAAAAATAAAATTATCCTCCTCCGGGAAAGTACCCGACACACTGACTGGTCTAAGAAACTGCTCTTCGAGGTTCAAACCACACCCTCCGCTCTCATCTCCTCCACCTCCTCCTCCGTGTACCCAAGCTCTTTCAGGATTTCCTCCGTGTGTTCACCAAGGGAGGGGGCTTTCCTCCTGGGCTTGTAGGAAAAGAGGGAGGATTGGAAAGGGAAACCAAGTTCCCTCCTTCCGCCTTCCTCCACCAACATCCCCGTTTCCTTCACCTGAGGATCCGAGAAAACTTCTTCCAAGGAATAGACGGGGGCAACGGGGACATCGGCCTCCGACAGAAGCCTGAACCACTCCTCCCTTTTCCTCGTCAGGAAAATCCGCTGGAAGGCCTCGAAGATCTCCTCTCTCTTTTCCAAGTCCCACTGATGACCAAGGTATTCCCTCTTCCCAAGTACCTCACACAGCCTCTCCCAGAAGACCTCCTCCAAGCACCCGATACTCAGGTATTTTCCGTCCGAGGTCCTGTAGACGGCATAACAGGGGAAGTGGCCTAGGAGGGGAAGGGTCTCCTCACCCACCTCCCACCCCTCCAAGTGTAAGGAGGAAGGAAGGGTGAGGAAGAAAAGGGAGGCACCCAAGAAAGAGATTTCCAAGTATTGCCCCTTTCCAGTTCTCTCCCTGTGGAAGAGGGCGGAAAGGATGGCCACCGTGGTCAGAAGACAGGTCCCCATATCGGCTATTTGTACTCCGGGTATGACCGGTTTTCCGTTCTCGTCCCTAGTGAGGCCCAAAACACCTCCGAGGGAAAGGTAGTTGATATCATGACCAGACAGAAGACGGTAAGGTCCCTTCTTCCCGTAGCCGGAAATAGAGCAATAGACCAGCCTGGAGTTCCTCCCGCTCAGGGTATCATAGTCCAATCCCCATTTCTCCATCACCCCAGGTCTAAAGTTCTCCACGAGGACGTCCCCCCTCTCCACCAACTTCAGGAGTACTTCCCTTCCCTTTGGAGAGTTGAGGTTGAGGGTGAGACTTCGCTTGTTCCTATGAACAGCGGAAAAGTAAGGTGGAAGGGTGCGGGCGTAATCTCCTCTGCGAGGTTCTTCCACCTTGATTACCTCCGCCCCCATATCGGCCAGCAGGGTGGTGAAGGGAAGATATCTGGTGAGATCCACTATCCTTACTCCCTCGAGCGTCCTCTCACCTGAAGAGCTCGGGATGCTGCTTAGCCAGTTCATAATATCCCAAAGCACCGGCCTCTGCCCTGATCCTCTGCTCCTCCTGATCCAGTTCCTTTACCAATTTGGCGGGAACGCCGGCGAACATCGTCCCTGGGGGAACCTCCGTCCCCTCCCTCACCACCGAACCCGCCGCGATGATGGAGTTCCTACCTATTTTGGCCCCGTTGAGGATGATGGAGCCTATCCCTATCAACACATGGTCTTCCACCAAGGCCCCATGGATTACTGCCCCATGTCCCACCGTCACGTAGTCACCCACGTAGACTTCCACGCTCATGTCGGTGTGGAGCACGCAGTTGTCCTGAATACTGGTGAACCTTCCCACCCTCACCGCGTTCAGATCCCCCCTGAGGACGGCGCCCGGCCAGATGCTCGTACCCTCCCCCACCACCACCTCACCCACCAGGCAGGCGGTCTTGGCCACCAAGGCTCCGGGATGGATGGAGGGCCTTTTCCCACCGAACTCGTAAAGGGGCATCATCGACTATTTCCTTTTTTTCTTAAACTCCTTCCCAAACTTAATTTAGGCCCAGGGAAAAGGATATGGTGCCCCGGTGGTGTAGACCGGCCAATCATGCAGCCCTTTCGAGGCTGCGACGCGGGTTCAAATCCCGCCCGGGGCACTCCCCATATCTATTCCGCAACCCCCTCTTTCTCGATGGAATGCGCAATGGTCACCCAGGGCTATAAACCTGGCTCCTGTCTTCTCCCCACACCCTCAGGACCTAGGAGGGCCTGTGAACTCACCCTGAAAAGGGAAGGGGGCCTTTGGCACAGGCTCATAGCCTCCGCCCAACTCTCCAGACCAGAAGACTACTATAGCATCTACCAGAGTGGATGCAATCACTCCTGTCTAAAATGTCATTCCTGGTATTTCACCCAGCGCCCGGAGGGTTTTTGGGCCTCCACCGAAGAGATGGCGGAGTGGGCTGCCACCTATGAACTCACCGTTACGGTTAGGGAGCCCAGGGAAAGGGCGACCATGTGGCACGCCACCGACCTCTGCCATCACTGCGGTTCTTGCGTCAGGTTCGGAGTAAGGGGTCCCCTCTGTCCCAAAAAACTGAAGCCTGACCAAATCATCCTCAGCTCACAGGGTTACGGACCTGCCAGGAACATCGTATCCTTTACGGGGGGGGGACCTTCTATGCAGGGCCGAATTCTATGCTGAGGCGGCGAAGAAAATAAAGGGGGCCTGCACGGAAGAAATGTGGATCCTGCTGGAGACCAACGGTTATGGTTTAACCCCCTCCAATCTCGATCTCCTGGCGAGCGCTGGGGTGGATTCTTTCTGGTTGGACCTCAAAGCCTATGACGAGGGTACGTACAGGAAGCTGTGCGGAACCACCAACGAGTGGATTCTGAAGACCCCTGCCGAGATAAGGGATAGGGGTTTTGTGCTGGAGCTCCTTTCCCTCTACATTCCGGGCTGGGTGGAAGAGGAGCAACTCAGGAAAATTGCCGAGCTGATCAAAGAAGTGGATCCCAACCTCCCCTTTACCCTCCTAGCTTTTTTCCCGGAATACAAACTTTCCCAAACGAGGAGTCCCTCCTTAACGGAAATGCTCAGGGCTTACTTGGTAATAAAAGAAGCGGGCCTGAAGAGGGTAAAACTGGGCAACTGTCATGTCTTCGCCAAGAGTGAGGAGGATTGGACCCTGCTGATGGCCGTGGTGGGCCCAGAAGGAATAGGATAGCTTAAAGGTCTGGAGGAAAAAGAAGAGGGATGCCAAAGGTACTGACCGAAGTGAGGGACCGCATCTTCATCATCACCATTAACCGTCCTGAAGTGATGAACTGCATAGATGGGGAAACTGCCAAATTGCTCTTCGAGGCCTGGCAGAGGTTCAGAGACGATGATGAGCTCTTCGTGGCCATCATCACCGGTGCGGGGGAGAAGAGCTTCTGCAGCGGGGCGGATTTGAAGAACTTCCAAAGTCTACTGGAGTTCGAAGGAAAGGAGATGGGTTTCTTGGGTTACACTAGGGGAACGGACATCTTCAAGCCCATCATAGCTGCCATCAACGGTTATTGTTTTGCGGGAGGTCTGGAAATCGCCTGCCTGGCGGACCTCAGGATCGCCTCAGAGAATGCGGAGTTCGGATGTTTAGAAAGGAGATGGAATGTTCCCCTCATAGATGGGCTCACCCAGAGACTTCCCAGAATCGTGGGGCTGGGAAGGGCGATGGAACTCATTCTCACCGGTAAGAGGATTGACGCTTGGGAGGCCTATAGGATTGGGTTGGTAAACGAGGTAGTGCCCAGGGAGAAGCTGATGGAAAGGGCCCTGGAGATAGCGAAACAACTCTGTGAGTATCCCCAAGGATCCATAAGAGCGGATAAAAAAGCCGTGATGCTGGGCCTGGGAAGACCGCTGGAAGAGGGGCTCAAGCTGGAAAAGGAGATCGGAGAAAAGATCCTAGGCACCCATGATTTCGTGGAAGGGGTAAGGGCCTTCATCGAAAAAAGAAAACCCTCCTTCGACCACCGTTGAGATCGAAGGAGGGACTCCATTATCCGGTCTTGTATTTTTTAGCTAAGCGACCAGCCACCACCATCAGCACCAGTCCCGCTATCAGCAACCCCCCTCCATAAGCGAGAGGCCAACCCGAGGCTTCGGCCTGATAAATTGCCACCAGGGCCGCCAGGAGGAGGATCACAGACAGCAGACAGGCCGCTATGACTGGTCCCGGTGCCCTTTTCTTCTCCATTTTGCACCTTTTCCTCTTAGAAAACCTCAAGATGGGCCTTGCAAACTTCTGAAGGGCCGAGCCCATATCCCCAAACGATGGCGATTCTCTGAGTTCTTGAGGAGAGGTTAAAAGCTCCTTTCACCCAACTTTCCAGATGAAGGAGGTTCCCAAAGAGTTGGTCTATAGACTCCTCCATCCTAGGCAAGTGGTATTGGTAACTTGTGTGGACGAAAAGGGAAAACCCAATCTTCTAACCGTTGCCTGGAGCACTCCACTTTCCTTCGATCCTCCCCTGGTGGGAATTTCGGTAGGAAAAAACAGATATTCGCACGACCTACTCTCCCGCACAAAGGAATTCGCCATAAGCATTCCTCCTTCTTCCTTGCTGGAGAAGGTGAAGGCTTGTGGAAGGTTGTCTGGTAGAAAATGCGAAAAGTTCAAGGAAGTGGGGCTCACTCCCCAACCTTCCCGCTGTCTGAGGGTCCCGGTAGTAAAGGAAGGAATAGCGCATTTGGAATGTAAGGTGGTAAAGGAGGTAGAGGTAGGTGACCACACCCTTTTCGTGGGGGAAGTGGTGGAGGCCTACGCCGATGAGAGGTTTTTCGACGGGGAGAAGTTCGATCCTGAGAAGGTGGGTTTGATATACCATCTGGGAGGAATCCATTTCCTTTTCCTCGGAAAGGGTTAAAAATCCCCCAAGGAATTTAAAAACGTGAAAAGACCCATAACGCTGGAAGAAGTCTCCCGCAATCCCGGAATACTTCTTGCCATTTCTGCACTGTTGCTGTTGGTGGGTTCGTTGGGCACTTGGTACTCCCTTCCTGCCGGTCCCTTTTCTCTGAAAATCAACGGTTGGGATACCGGACTGGGAAAAATCCTTTTCTTCATCTCCCTCATTTTCTTCACTTCGGCTGCCCTCCATTTGGGATACATAAGCCATCCCCTCCTCAACCGCCTCTTTCCCCTTTTCTCCACCTCAGCAGTCTGCGGCTTCCTCGCCTTGGTGGCCTGCTTAGTGGGATTCGACAACGGATCTCACTACTCCTGGGGACTCTACCTCAGCACGATAGGTTCTTTGGTTTCTCTCTTCGCCTCTTACAAGAGCGTACAAGCAGGAGTGTGAAATGACAAACTGTGGAGTTTGCGGAAAACCCGTTGAAGGGGGCGTAAAGTGCAGTGGTTGTGGGATTTCCCTCCACAGGGAGTGTGCCAAGAAAATCCTTGGCAGATTTTACTGTAGGGGATGCTACAAGGAGGGAAAGAAACAGGCCAGATACGAAAGGATGCGCCAGTGGGGGATACCGGGCAGATAAATAATAAGCTCAATCCCAAGATTTTTTGAGCAGGGGTATCCAAGCCTGGTCTAAGGAGCGGGGCTTAGGACCCCGTGGCGAAGGCCTTCGTGGGTTCAAATCCCACCCCCTGCACCTTGTTGGGCTTATCGGCTCAAATGTCAGCACCCTTTTTCCCTCATATCCAAGAATGTTTGAATGAGGTCTAAGTTCAGGGGCTGCCTGCTGGGATGTGCGGTGGGAGATGCCTTGGGAAGTTCCTGGGGTGGGTTCTCAGGACGGTGGACGGATGACACTCACATGACGATAGCTCTGGCAGAATCCCTGCTGGAAAAGAAAGGTTTCGACGGGGAACACCTAATGCAGACCTTCATCAAAAACTACGAGGAGGAGCCTTGGAGGGGTTATGCTTCCGGTCCTCCCACTATTTTCTCCATGGTCAAGAAGGGAGTTCCTTGGAGCGAGGCTTCCAAGAGGCTCTTTGGAGGAAAGGGGTCCTTCGGGAACGGGGCTGCCATGAGGGTGGCACCTGTGGGCCTCCTTTACTACAACGATCCCGAAAAACTCAGAGAGGTAGCCGAACAGCAGGCGCTCCTCACCCACTACCACGAGCTAGGAAAGGAAGGAGCGGTCCTCCAAGCCAGGGCCGTTTCCCTTGCCCTCACTTCCAAACCCCCCTACCTCTTCGATCCTTACGATTTTCTAGAGGAACTCCGCAATTTCACTTCCCATCCCGTCTATAAGGAAAAGTTGGAGAAGATTGGGAGGTTGCTCAAGGGAGGGAGTCCGAAGGAGGTGATAAGGGAACTGGGCAACGGAGTAGAGGCCCACCGCTCGGTTCCCACCTCCATCTGTTCCTTCCTCCTGAATTTCCATTCCTTCAAAGCTTCCCTCCTTTACGCCACGGAACTTGGAGGCGATAGGGATACGATAGGTGCCATGACGGGAGCCATAAGCGGCGCCTATCATGGGGAGGAGGGAATACCGCAGGAGTGGAGGGAGAAAGTGGAGAGAAGGGAAAGATTGGAAGAGCTTGCTGACAAACTCTGGGAGCTCAAGTCCCAAATCTAATCTTTTTTTCTCCCCTCGAGGAAGGAAAAGATGGACCATCTCGCAGAAATCGGGGGGGAAAGTATTTGGTCGTGGACAAAACCTCTGAGGGGTGGAGATTCATTTTATCCTTCCTCCTCCGTGAGGGGATAGGATGAAACAGGGAGTGGAAGTGGGAGTGATAGGCGGAACGGGCTTCTACGAATTGGGAGTCTCGGAGGGGAAGTGGAGGGAGGTGAGAACTCCCTACGGAAGGGTGGAGGTGCTCCTGGGCCTAATGGGTCCAAAGCGTGTAGCCTTCCTACCCAGACACGGAAGGAAGCACGGGGCTCCTCCCCACAGGGTCAACTATCGGGCCAACCTCTGGTCCCTTCACTCCCTCGGGGTGAAGAGGATCCTAGCCGTTTCCGCCTGCGGTTCCCTCAATCCCAAGATGAAACCTGGTGAGCTAGTACTCCTGGATCAGTTCCTGGACTTCACCAAGGGAAGGATCTCCACCTTCTACGAGGGTGGGAAGGGAGGAGTGGTGCATGTGGACCTCACCGAGCCCTACTGTCCAGAACTCAGAAGGGTGCTGAGGGAAGCGGCAAAGGAGGAGGAAATAAAGCTCCATCCAAGGGGAACCTATGTATGCACGGAGGGACCGAGATTCGAAACGGCCGCGGAGATAAGGGCCTATCGCAAACTGGGGGCAGATTTGGTGGGTATGACCAACGTGCCTGAGTGCGTGCTCGCTAGGGAATTGGAAATGTGCTATGCCGCCGTGGGATTGGTGACCAACTTCGCCGCAGGTCTAGCCGGAACCAAACTCACTCACACGGAAGTGTTGGAGAGGATGAAAGGGGGACTGAACACCATAGGAAGACTCTTCCGCTCTTCCCTACCCAAGATCCCCAAGGAGAGGTCTTGTCCTTGCTCCAAAGCCCTAGAAGGAGCAGTGGTAAAGGTCTGATCACTCCTCGAACATCTCTTCGTAAAACTCCACGGGTTCCAGCTCGTACTCCTGTTCAAGCCTTCTCTTTTTCTTCTTCGACTCCGTGATGACGGGAATTTCCTTGGGCTCTACCCCTTTCTCCCTTATCTTGTAACTCTCCCTGCTCCTAGCTTTCTCCTTGTACCCGCACTTCTTGCACACTAACCTGGTGAGCCCTTTGACCCTTTCCGGATAGAGGATATTACCACATTTTGGACAAAACTCCATTTTCTCGCTGAAGTTTTTTAGAGAGGGGATAGTTTATAAAGATAGCGTTGTGGACTCAAAACCTCCCAAAGGGAAAAATCTCCTCCCCGTACTTCAGGAAAATCCTGTGGAGATGATGGAGGGCCTTCGCCGCCCTCCTCACCGACTCATAAACGGGAAGCCCATATTCCTTGAAGATCCTCCTGACCCTATGGGCAAATTCCCAATCCAGCTCCGGAGGGTTCGAAATCACCACCGGCTTCCTGAACTCCAGCTGCATTTCCCTACACTTCTCCGCCAATCCCCTGAGATACTCATCCGTCATCACCAGCTCCCGGTAATAGGCTCCCATCTGGACCTCCAAGATCATGCAATCCACGTTGTCGTCCGAAAGGGCAATTCTCAGCACCTCCGGGAGGATACCGGAAACGAAGGCTGGCCAAACATCCAGCGGATTCTTCAGGCTCGTGCCCGCGGCCGGCAGGATCTCCTTGAGCCTCCTTATGGTCTCCTCTCCGAAGGTGGGAACCTGCAATCCCATCTCCACACATGCATCCGTTTCCACCACGCTCACCCCTCCGGAGACCGAAGCCATGGAAACCCTCTTCCCCCTCGGAGGGGGGCAGAGGAGAAAGGCACGAACTGCATCCATCATTTCTTCAAAACTCCTCACGGGGATCACTCCGGCTTGCCTGAACATGGCTTCCCAGATTTGCTGGGATCCGGCCAGAGAACCCGTATGGGAAGAAGCGGCCCTGGCCCCGTCTGGAGTCATACCACCCTTCAGCACCAAAACGGGTTTCCTCGAAGCTGCCTTCCTGAGGGCCTCGAAGAGTTCCCTTCCCCTCCTCGTTCCCTCCACATAAACCAGGAGGAGCCTGGTCTTTTGATCCTCGGCCAGATAGCGCACGAAGTCGGGGGCATCCAAATCGACAGCATTGCCATAACTCACCACCTTGCTGAACCTGGCCTCCGCCAGTTCTCCGGCTGCGGTGGAGTAAATGGCAAAAGTCCCGCTCTGCGAAACGAAACCCACCGGTCCACTCTCGTGCGGCTGACCGTTTGCGAAAAAGAGTCCGGCTTCGGGACAGTAGATACCCATCCCGTTGGGTCCTATTATCCTCACTCTTCCTCTCCTCGCCAGCTCGAGGATTTCCCTCTCGAGCCTGGCACCCTCTTCTCCCGCCTCACTGAAACCCGAAGAGTAAATGTGAACTGCCTTCACCCCTTTCTTCACACAATCCCTTATTACCTCCGGTACCACCCTGGCCGGCGTTCCCACGATCACATAATCCACAGGATGCGGGATATCCAGCAGACTGGGGTAGCACTTTTTTCCCATGAACTCTTGGTACTTGGGATTGACCAGGAAGAGTCTGTCTCCCAGCTTTCCTTCGAGGATGGTGGAGATGTATCCCAATGTCTCCGCTGAGGCCCCTACCACGGCCACGGACTTTGGGTAGAAAATTTCTTCCAGTTCCGCCGGCACTTTTTCTTTCCACCACAAACCATAAAAGTTAATCCCTTTTCCCCAGTATTCCCGGGATGCTCCTCGAGAAGGGGGGACGCAAGATCCCTTTCTCCGTTACGATGGCCGTGATCAGTTCGGGAGGGGTAACATCGAAGGCTGGATTGAGCGCCTCCACTCCCTCCGGTACTACCCTTTTCCCGGCGACTTCCTCCACTTCTCTCCCCTCCCTCTGTTCGATTTCCACCTCCTCCACCCTTCCGGTGGGATCGAAGGTGGAGAGGGGGGCGAAAACGTAGAAGGGTATGCGATGGCGTTGGGCCACGCAGGCGATGGGATAGGTCCCTATCTTGTTGATCACATGACCATCCCTGAAGACACGGTCCGCCCCCACCACTACCAAGTCCACCATCCCCTTCGACATGAAGTATCCCACCGCTCCATCCGTGATCACCCTTACCTCTATTCCCTCCCTCGCCAGTTCCCAAGCCGTGAGCCTCGCTCCCTGCAGGAGGGGTCTGGTCTCCGTGGCCAGCACCCTTATCCTCTTCCCCCACCTCTTCGCGAACCTGAGGGCGGAAAGGGCCGTGCCGTACCTTCCTGGCGTGGCCAGCCAGCCCGCGTTGCAGTGGGTGAGGACGGTTGCCCCGTTGGGGATGAGCCTGGCCCCGTGTTCTCCCATCCTCCTCTCCACCTCGTCGTACTCCCCCATCCTCTTCCTGATCTCCTCCACCGCTGCCGCCCCTATCTCACGATTTTCCCTAGCCGCCTTCCTCACGGCCTCCATCACCTCCTCCAGCCTGCGGAAGAGGTCCGCACCCGTGGGTCTGGTCTTCCTCAGCCTCTCCGCCACCTCCTCCATTCGCTTGATCCTCTCTTCCGGGCTTCCCCTGGACCTCAGGGCCGCGAGGGCCAGGGCCATTGCCCCCGCCATTCCCACGGCCGGTGCCCCCCTCACCCTCATTTCCCTTATGGCCTCCACCACTTCCTCCGGAGTCCTGCATTCCAGCACCCTCACGGAGTGGGGGAGGAGGGTCTGGTCCAGGATCAGCACCCTATCCCCCCTGAGTTCCACCGCCCTCATCCCGTCACCCTTATCCCCTCACACTTCCAGGTTTTCTGTGCCGGATGAAATAAAAAGGGCGGCCGAACTCCTGAAGAACTACAGGGGAAGGGAGCCCGTACAGATCGTCTCCCACATGGATGTGGATGGGATCTGTGCCGCCGCCCTCCTCTCCAAAGCCTTGGCGAGGAAGGGAATAGAGCACAGGATAAAGTTCGTCCGCATGCTCTATTCGGAGGTGGTGGAGGAGCTGGATCCTTCTCCCCTCACGATCTTCACGGACATGGGAAGCTCCCAGCTTTCCCACCTCAGGAGAAAGTATGGTTCGGAGAAAGTCATCATCTGCGATCACCATCCCCCCAGCGGTGAGGGGTGGGAGGGGCTCTTCCACCTCAACGCTCACTTGCTGGGAATGGACGGGACGAAGGAGATAAGCGGGACGGGCATGGCCTTCCTCCTGGCCAAGGAACTCCATCCCTCCAACTCCGATCTTTCCGTGCTGGCGGTGGTGGGGGCGGTGGGAGATGTGCAGAACGCTTGGGGAAGGTTGGTGGGAAAGAACCGCGAAATCCTGGAAGAGGCAGTGAGAACGGGCAGGGTGGTGAGGGAAATGGACCTACAGCTTTACGGAAGGTACAGCCGGACCCTCCTCCAGGCCCTCGAAGGCTTCACCGATCCCCCCATCCCGGGCATCACGCATTCGAGCGAGGGGTGTTTGGAATTGGTGAGGTCTCTGGGAATTCCCCTCAAGGGGGAAAATGGCTGGAGGAGACCGGCTGACCTCACCCAGGAAGAGAAGAAAAGGCTGGCGGGGGCCCTCCTCTCGCTGGCCCTGAACAGCGTTCCTCCGGAATTCTCCAAGTACGTTCCTGGTCTCATCCTGGGGGAAGCCTACACGCTGGTGGGGGAGAGACCCGAACTGAGGGATGCGGGGGAGTTCGCCACCTGCCTCAACTCCACCGCCAGACACGAACAACCCTTGATAGGGTTGGAAGTGGCCAGGGGAGACAGGGGACCCTACCTTTCCGCCATGCTCAACCTCCTCAGATACCACAGGAGTAGTCTGGCGAGGGGAATGGAACTGATCGAGACCGAAGGGGTAAAGTTGGGGGAAAAGGGATACCTCCAGTATCTGGACGCCACGGGAGTGGTGAAGGAGACCTTCACGGGTACCCTTGCCGGCCTCTCCCTCAGTTCCGGGAGGGTCGATCCCCTCAAGCCTGTAGTGGTGATGGTGAGGGAGGGGGGAAAGGTGAAGGTCTCCGCCCGCTGCTCCAAACTCCTCTTCCTGAAGGGACTGGACCTCTCTTCCTGCCTCAAAAGGGCGGCCGAGGGTGTGGGAGGGGAAGGAGGGGGCCATCCAGTTGCGGGGGGAGCCCAAGTTCCAGAAGAAAGGGTGGAAGAGTTCTTGAGGCTCCTAGAGGAAGAAATGTTGAAGTAGGTTACTTCTCCCCCTTCCTGCGCTGCTGGGCCCTATACATTTCCATGATCTCGCTCAGCGTGGTCGCCTCTTCCGGTCTCCTGTCCTCCCGCACCCTTATGAACCTCGGGAACCTCAGCCCCACCCCTCCCGTGTGCTTCTCGGGTGGACTCAGCTGGATCTCCTCGAAGGCCACCTCAAAAACCACCTCGGGTCTGAAGTAGGCATCACACTCTATCTCTATCTTCACCTCAGGCGGGGGCTTCTCCACCCTCAATCCCTCGAACATCTTCGTGAGCTCCTCCAAGTCCTCATCCGTGTAACCGCTCCCGCATCTCGTCACCGTCTTGTACTCACCTGTCTCCTCGTCCCTCGCAGCCAGCACATAGCTTCCGAAGGTCCCCGCCCTCTTGCCCTTTCCGTAATGGGCCCCCACCACCACCAGATCCACCGTATCCACCTCCGGTTTCAGTTTCAGCCAGAGGAATTCCCTCCTTCCCGCCCTGTAGGGGGAATTGAGCTCCTTGGCCAGTAAACCCTCGTGTCCCAAGGAAAGGGCGTATTTGAGGAACTCCTCCACCTCCTCCCTCTTTCCCGTCACCCTCCTCTCCACCACCATGACCTTCCCGGGAACGGGTTCCACCACCTCCTCCAGCAACTTCCTCCTCTCGGTGTAGGACTTATCCACCACCGTTTTTCCATCGAAGACCAGGATATCGAAGAGGTGGATTTGGATGGGCAATTCCTTCGCCATCTTCTCTATTCCGTATTTCCTCCTCCTCCTGAGCACCTCCTGGAAGGGCATGGGCTTACCGCTCTTCGGATCTATGGCCACCAGCTCACCGTCCACCACCACCTTCTCGCTCTTCAGCGCCTTTTTCAGGGGTTCTATCAGATCCGGAAACATGTGGGTGTAGTCTTCCATCCTGCGGGTGAAGAGGGTGATCCTTTCCCCATCCTTGTGGGCCTGAATCCTTATCCCATCGAGTTTGAGCTCGAAGGCCGCCTTTCCCCCCATCCTTTCCAAAATCTCCTCTATGCTCTCCGCCCTCTGCGCCAGCATGGGGTTCACCGGATGGCCCACCTGTATTCCCAGGGCCTTCAGGGTCCTCTCCCCCTCGGCGGCGGCTTTGGCCACTGCGGCGTAATCCGTCGTGAGCATGTAGGCCTTTTCCACCTCCTCGGGGGGCAGGTTGAAGGCCGAGGCTATGGCATCCCTCATCCTCCCCTCCGCTATCCCCACCCTCAGGTCCCCCAGCACCGTCCTCACGACGAACTTGGCCTCCACGGGGGAGGCATCGCTCAAGAGCTCCGCCACCACCCCTATCTTCCTTTCCATCGAACCCTCGCCTGTGAGATCGGGAAGGGACTTGATTCTTTCAAAAACCCTCTCCACGGTGAGGGGCTGGGAGAAAAGGGTGACCTGTTTTTTGGCCTTCATGAGTTCGGCCGCCACTTCCCCCAAATCCCCAAGCTTGGCCATCCTCTTCTCTATTTCCGAAAGGGGATATCCTGAGGCCTGGGAGAGAGCCTTCTTGAGCTGCTGGGGTCCCACCCCCGTTTCCTTGGAGACGTAGGCCGGCCAGGGCCTTCCCAAGAGGAGGTAGACCACGCGCTCCATTTCCTCCTTCGGGGTCTGCTTCAGGAGTTCCACGATGATGGCGTTCTTCTCCAAGTAGCCTGGAGTCTGCTCCAGCCTCTGTAGGGCCTCCGCCAGCACCCTGTAGAGCATGACCACCCTTCTAACTGAGGACTGCCAAAATAAAGTTAGGCCGCGAGGAAACGGAGGAGCTTCCGTAGCCTCTCCACGGTGGAAGGAGTGCTCCTTCCAATCATACCTACACCAGGTGAACTCCCTCCTCTTGCTGAATGATCTATCCCGGAAGAGAGCCTGGAGAGTTTCTCCAGAAGGCAGCGCTCCGGAGGATTGACATATGCCCTCGCTTTCTTCAGTGGAGGCTGTCCAGCTGACAGTACAGATCCTGCGCCAGGTTCTCCCCCTCCCAACCTTCACACCTTCGAAATCCTCCTGTCGCAGAGGATCATCAACCTTTACGGGGAGGCTGTGAAATCCCCGCCCATCCCCGGAGGAGGGAGGACGTCCCCGAGAGATAATAGAAGCCCAGCCGGGGAAGAAGGGTGAGAGGGAGGACTTTCGATGTTCACCCTCTTCAGGTCGAAGAACTCCGGGAGGGGCTTGGAGAGGGGTGTCTCCTTCGCCCTGTACTTCTTTCTGAAGGGGTCGTACTCCACCAGCTCAACCAGCTCCCCGAGCCCCCTTCAGGGCAGTGGAGGACGGGCCCGGAGCGCCTCGCCAGTTCATTGAGGGAGAACTCCTCCTGGAAAAAGCTAATAAAGGACTTCATTAGAGTATAAATTGGCTGCAACGGTGGGGGGGAGGAGGAGAAAAAAGGATGAACCCCACCGTGGAGCTGTTGGAAAGCGCGAAACAGCTAGTTTCTAGAGTAGGTGCCAAAAATCTCATGGTCATCACTTCCCAACACGATTTCCCCCTTCTGGAAGGAGAGGATTTCAGAACCCTGGTGGTAACGATGGAAGAAAACTCGAATCCTTCCTTCCTCCGTCTAACTTTTTTGCCCAAGGAGAGGGAGAAAAAGATCGTCCATGCCGTCTCCTGTGCCCTCTCCCAAGGAAAACTTTCGGAGGGGGATCTCCTGGTCTGCCTGGTGGAAGGGGAGAAGGGCTTCCTTGATTCCCTCTTTCTCTATCGGGTGAAGGGTGGGGAGACCATCCTGGCTAGGTTGGAAACCGATCCCGTGCTCAAGGCCACGGTGGACCTTTGCAGGGAGCTAGCCCATCCCGGTGGACAAAATCCCATAGGGGCGGCTTTCGTCGTAGGGGATGAGGAAAAGGTCTTGGAAAGGTCCAGGCAACTCATGCCCAATCCCTTCGAAGGGCACGATATCAACATCATCAACAGACACTACTGGGAACTCCTGAAGAGATATGCGAAGGCCTTTGATGGTGCCTTCGTGGTGGGAAGGAACGGGAGGGTTTTAGCCGCCATGAGATACTTGGTGGTGGAAGGAGAGGTGAAGGTGCCTCAGGGACTGGGGACAAGACACAGGGCAGTAGCGGGCATAACCTCCCTCACGGAAGCCGTAGGGATAACGGTCTCTGGGGAGGACGGGATAGTAAGGATCTTCGAAGGAGGAGAACTGGTGGCGAGGATCCATCCCTTAACAGGAATGCTGGAAATCCTAGCTCACGAAGAAATAGAATCCTGACTGATAAAAAAAGGAAAATAGAAAAGAAAAATAAAGATTTGATTACTTCTTTACCCTCAGTATCGCGATCGCAGCCAAGATTAACGCTATAATCACCAGCACCACAGCATAGGTACCCCACGGCGTGACCGTCCTGGTCACAGTCACGGAGTCATAACTGGAGTTCATGCCATCACTGACTATCACCATGATGGTGTTTGTTCCCTCCGCAAGAGCTACACTGTAGGAGAAATTGGCTGTGTCGCCAGTACCAAAGACAGGCAATGTTACACTCCCCGTTCCCACCTGTATCGTGAGAATGATGTCACTCCATTCCTCCCAGCTGTCTTTAGTGACGGTTCCTGTGACCTGTATGCTGGTCTTGCTCGTCTTTGCCCCGGTCTGAGGTGAAGTGATGGTAACTCTTGGAGCGCTGGCATCGTAAATGAGGTATCCGTAAAGGGTCCTGTCACTCTCGTTACCAGCCCGGTCTGTAGCAGTCACTGCTATTCCAATATTCCTTCCCGCGTAGGCACTCAGGTCGATTTGGATAAGCCAGCTGCCATCCGCGCCTGCGGTGGTCCTGGAGGCGGTGACCTCAGTCCAAGTGACCCCTCCGTCGGTGGTTATATAGACCTTAATAGTGGCATCAGGTTCCGCGGTGCCCCTCAGGGTGAAAGTTCTGGTCTTCGTCCCGGTGGGATTGTCCAGCGTCCCAGCCGTGATGCTCCCCACCAGATTGGCTGGTGGGTTGGGAGCTTTGGTGTCCACCGTGAACCTGATCGAGACGTTCTCGAGCCTGAAGTTGTCTCCTACTATGACGCGGAGGATGTAAGTGTTGTCGGGGAGCTCAATTGGCAAGGTGTTCTCGAAGGTAAAGGTGGTGAAGACTATTCTGCCTGCCACGTTGTCAGTTTGGGTTGGGTCAGCACTCGGCACAAGGTTCTCCAGCCAGACTGCGCCGTTCTCGTAGCAGAGGTCCACCCTGTACCCGTCGTTGTCATCGATGCCATCGATGACCCTCTTGTTCTCCACTCCCACAGTGTCCGCTATGATCACCCGAATGGTGGGCTTGTTGTCCCTAATGTACTGCCCGTTCTCCGCCGGGAAGACGAAGGTGATGGTGGGCTTGTTGTTATCAATTACCACGTTCTCCAGGTTCTCCTCTCCCTTGTTACCCGCCTTGTCCACGAAGTAGGCACCCACCACGTGCTTCCCGTCGGAGAGCGTCAGCGCGTAGCTAACCCTTCCCGTGGGACCCGCGGTGAGGGTTGCCACCTCGGCGTTGTCCACTAGGATTACGAGCTTCATGTTCTCGGGGCTGTAACCAGAGGGAACCACAGCCAAGTTGTCATCTGTGTTATCGAAGATCTTGTTGATGGCAAAGCTAGACCTATAATCCCAAGCGCTGGGGAAGCCCATTGCGGTCAAGTCGGGCTTGCCGGGCTTCCTCCTGTCGATGAAGAGCTTGGTGCTGTCGGAGACGGTGGTGGAGTTGCCAAGCTCATCCTTGGCATTCACCACCGTAATCGTCGCCCAGCCATCCCTGCTCTCGTTCTCGCCAGTGGTGTAAGTACCAGTCCACTCCGTGTTGTCCGCGTTTGGCGTCATGGTGAGGGGCACGTTCTCTACATTATTTTCTGCCACGAATACGTTGTCGAAGGTGAAGGGTTCATTACCCTTCACGGTCACCGTAACCTCCACCCCTCCCTTCACCCAGGTCGGGGAGACCGAGATAGTCAGGGAAGGAGCGGCGTTGTCCACGGTGATCTGCACGGGGGTGTCGATGACGATGCCCGCGGTATCGGTGGTGGTCACGTAGAGAGTGTAGATGCCAGCTGCCGAAGGCGCGGTTAACCTTACCGGGAACTGCAAGCTGCTGCCGGGCGCCAAGGTGTTGTCCCCTATCGCCGTCCACCTGTGATTTTCTGCGTCCTGCATCCAATTGGCAGGAACATTTTCCCAGCTGGCACTTGTTATATCCAAGTTTTCTCCAGCTGTCAAAAGCACCTGCGTGTTCTCTTTTATTCTCACGATTAGCCTATTTTCTACTTTCACGAGAGTGTTAGCTGGTATCACTACGATATTGTTTTCCACTATTACCGTCTGCCCGCTCATGTTAGTTCCGTAGAGAGAGGGACTGGTGGAAAGGCTAGAGGAAACACATCTGAAGGAGGAGTTCTCCTTCACTTTCACTTTTATTTCTCCAGCGGTTACGAAATTCTCACCAACGCGCACGTTTTCATTCGTAGCGACCACCTGAAGCAAGGTATTCTCCGGCAACATTACTTTGTTACCACCAACCAGTATGACAACGGTGTCCTGTAAGAGTTTAAGCCGGTTGTCGGTGTTTAATGAAACTAACATGGGCTTTGCCACTTTGAGATTTTCCAAGTTATCATTCATGTAGTCCTCAGACTCAATCATGTTCTCGATATTTTCCGTAAGCAGATTGCTAGTTGGCTCCATGATGGCGTTTTCAACCAAAGTATATCGCGTACCGGCGTGGTAAAAGGCACAACCTGCTGGGATAATCACATCAGTATTTTCTGGAATGATGAAGTAAGTGTTCTCTGTGTTGTCGAATTCCACTTCCACGATAGTTCCGGCTGGGAGAATTACTACATTATCGTCGGCCAACCTGACAGTATTGTCTTTTGGAATTTTCTTCAGCGGGTTGCCTCCACCCCATCCGGAGGGCAGGGTGAGCTGCACCTCCTTGATGGCGTGCGCTGAGCCGGAGGCGTTCGTCACGGTGAAGATGAAAACCCCACTGTATTCACCTTTAACTTTGATCTTGTCCACGGAGACCAAGGGCGTGTGCGCCCCGGTGACCGTGGTGGTCGAGCCTATCGTGATTCCCATCGCTAGAGAAGCTAGCATCAATGCTGCGATCGCTAGCGCCGCTTTCTCTTTCATTTTCATTCCTCCTTTTTTTCGGTTTAAGGTCTCAAGAGAGGCTATTTAAGGGTTTCGAGAACGTTGAAAGACGAAAGAGCCCTCGTCGGAAGACGAAAAAGAGAAGTGATAATACTAAAATTTAGAATAGTAATACAAATCCTCCCAAAGATTAAAGCAAAGAAGACTAGGATAAGGAGAAAGGATGACCAAAACGGTGGACGTGAGTGGAAAAAGGGAGGTAATGAGGACCGCCAAGGCCGAAGGAGAGATCCTTCTCAAGCCTGAAACCGTGAAGGCCATCGTAGAGAGGAGGGTGGAGAAAGGGGATCCGCTGGCCGCGGCGGAGTTCGCCGCCCTCCTCGCCGTCAAAAAAACCTCCGAGCTCCTTCCGCACTGCCATCCTCTCCCCCTCACCCACATAGAAGCAAGGGTGGTGCCCTTCGAGAAAGGGGTGAAGGCCAGCGTGGAGGTGAGGGCGGTAGCGAGAACGGGGGTGGAGATGGAGGCCCTGGTGGGAGTGACAGCCGCCCTCCTCACTGTCTGGGACATGGTAAAGGGACTGGAGAAGGATGAGAAAGGTCAGTACCCCACCACCCGCATCACGGAGATAAGGGTGACGGAGAAGGTCAAGGATTCCTGAGCCTCAACCTCCGCCAGCCTCGTCTTGCCAGTCTTAACCCATTCTCTCACCAACCTATCTTATTCCTTCTCCATCGGCACTGGAAGTACAATGAAGCTCATCGGTTTCTTCGCTTTTCTACCCTTCAGAAGATTTCCCCAGTGGCCCAAGTTTTCCGATCCAGTTATGACCGCTAAACACAAGCAAGAGCGTGAACATACAAGCTCATCCAGCAGGGGAGCTCCATCACTTTTCGTTCGCGCATTCCAACGGCTACAAGGATGGTGTCAATGGAAACATACATCCATTACACAGAAGGCCCTTCACCCCGCCCCTTGGCTTCTGAAACTAATCCAGCAAAGTCCTTCTACAAAGGTGTTACTCCAGCCCTTGAACTAAGAGCAGGTCCGCATGCCCGATATCTTCTGAGGACAGCCCCCCGTCCCCTTAAGAGAAGGTACCTGCTTTAAGGAGGGAATATTAAGGAAAAAGATGGGTTTTGAGAAGCACCGGAAGGAGGCACCGAAGAAACTCCGGGTGGCCGTGATCACCATCAGCGACTCGAGATACAGGGCTTGGCTGGAGGGGAGGGACGAGGACCTCTCGGGAAAAATCATGGAGGAGAGGCTGAGAAGAGAAGGACACGAAGTGGTGAGGGACCTCGTTCCCGACGAACCGGAGCTAATTCTCAGAGTCGTGAAGAAACATCTGGAGGATCCCTCCGTGGACGTCATCCTCACGTGCGGGGGAACGGGCATCACGCAGAGGGATGTGACCGTGGAGACCATACGTCCCCTGCTCGAGAAGGAACTACCAGGTTTCGCCGAAAGACTGAGGGCGATGGGATACGAGATGGTGGGCACTCCTGCCCTCCTCACCAGGGCCATCTTCGGGGTGACCAAAGGGAAGTTCATGGGATGCCTGCCGGGAGCCCCCTCTTCCGTGGAGGTAGGGATGAAACTCCTCCTTCCCGAACTCGGTCACCTCGTGAAACATGCGAGGGAGTAGGTGGAAGGGCTTTAGGGAATACGTGAGGGTGGAGGAAGCCTTAGGGCTCGTCCTCTCCCTCTCCAAGACCTTGGGATCGGAGGAAGTCCCCCTAGAGGAAGCCTGTGGAAGGGTTCTCTTCGAGGATCTTTTCTCTCCCCTCGACTTCCCCCCCTTCGATAGGAGTGCGGTGGACGGATATGCCGTGAGGGCAGAGGATACCTTCAACGCCAGCGAAACCTCTCCGCGCACGCTCGAAGTGGTGAAGGGAAGGGTGGGGCCTGGAAAAGCCGTGGAGATCATGACGGGTAGGCCCCTTCCTCCCGGTGCGAACGCCGTGGTGATGGTGGAGCACACGAGGAGGAGGGGAAAGGAGGTGGAGATCCTCCTCCCCGTCACCCCGGGAAAGAACGTTTCGACCAGGGGGGAGGACGTGAGGAAGGGGGAAAGGGTGCTGGAGAAGGGGAGAAGGCTGGGACCCCAGGAGGTGGGAATGCTCGCCTGCCTGGGTTTCAGGAGGGTGAGGGTTTTCAGGAGGCCTAGGGTCTCCATCCTTTCCACGGGTTCGGAGCTCAGGGAACCGGGGCAAAAGCTGGGGAGGGGAGAAATCCCCGACATCAACTCCTACTCGCTGGCCTGCGCCGTGCGCTCATGCGGGGCCCTTCCCATCCTCCTCGGGAGATGTCCGGACGAGAAAAAAGAACTCGGTAGGAAGCTCGAGGAAGGAACGAAAAGGGCGGAGGTGATGCTCGTTTCAGGTGGAACCTCGGTGGGCAAGGAAGATCTGGTGCCCGAGCTGGTAAGGGAAAAGGGAGAACTCCTCTTTCACGGAATAAACCTGAGGCCGGGAGGACCCACGGCCTTCGGGAGGATAGGTGGAAAGCCCATCTTTTGCCTCCCAGGTTTTCCAGCCGCCTGCCTCCTCTCCTACACCTTCTTGGTAAGACCCTTCCTCCGTTTCCTCCAGGGGCTTCCTCCGGAAAGGGGGCTCAGAAAGGTGGAGGCGAGGGTGAGCAGGAGGGTGGCCTCCTCTCTGGGGAGAGTGGATGTGGTAAGGGTGAAGCTGAAGGAGGAGAGGGGTCTATGGGCCGAGCCCCTCAGGGTGACGGGGGCCGGGATCCTCAGCTCCCTTACAGGCTCGGATGGTTTCTTCCTCATCCCGGAAGACGTAGAGGTGGTGGAAAGGGGGGAAAGGGTGGAAGTGGAGCTCTGGGACTTCTAGATGGGCTCGAGGTTGGGTCTGCTCTGCATGAAAAAGCCCGATGAGTTTTCCTGAAACCACCACCTCAACATCCTGTAATAAACCAGGAAGGATTCACCCCCCGAGCTGAACTCGAAGCGCCAGGCTGGAAAGGAACCCGTCTTCGTTGAAACCACGGCCGCCTTCCATCGGAGGTTCTCGGGCCTGACGATTCCTCCTTCCCACTTCCACGTCCTACCCGTGAACTCAGAAAGGGCCCCGGAAAGGTCGAGAACCCATCCATCCACCACCGCCTCGCCCACGGAGGGACTTTCCAGCCAGCTCCCTTCCCAGCTCCCCTCTCCCTCCCCCTCGATCACCCATGCCCTCTTCACCTCCCCCACCTCTTCTTCCCTCTCCCCTCCCCAGATCATCCTCCATCCTCCCTCCAACTTCACGAACACCCTTTCCCCTTCGAGCGCGTATCCCCTCGGTTCCCCGAAGAGGGAGAAGGAGAGGAGGAGGGCTGCCGCCACCCTGGGATGCTCCTTGGCGAGGGAATAGAAAGGTGGAGGGGAAGAGGGGGGAAGAGGGGAAGGAAGGGAGGGGAAGAGGGGAGAAAGGGGTGAGGAGGAGAAGACCAAACCCCTCCCCTCCCTCCTCAGGTAAATCCTTTCCCCAAAGGAAGAGTTTTCCACCCGCACCCCCTCCGCCAGTTGGAGGGAGTACTCCTTTCCCCTCCTGATCCCATCCAGAACCCTCACGTGAAGGGAATTCCCCTCCACCCAGAACTCGTAGGAGCATCCCGCCAGCGAAGGAGGGAGCTCCACCTCCGTCTCCTCGTTTGGGAGAAGGGAGAAGGCCGTGCGGGCCAAACCTTCCAAAAGACCCCAGGCCCGTTCATCCACGGCCTCCCTCGCTTGGGCGGTCAACTGGAAGAGGAAGGCTGCGGAGAGAAAAAGGGCGGTCAAGGCCCCAAAGAGGAAATAGAAGGGGAGATCCATCCCCTCCCCAAAACCTCCCAGTTAAAAAACCTCCTCAAAACCCACAAAAAGGGAGTTGGAGAAAGGGGAGAAGTTATGGGGAAGGCCGGACCCGAAGGGATGAAGGTCGAACCCTTTGGTCCCCTCCTTTTGGCGGAAGTGGAATGCCATTCCTGTTCGGGAAGGGCCACCCTCTCCGATCCCTCCTGCAGAGAGTGCGTGTTCCTTCCCCTCCTCGAAAGGAAGGCGGATGGAGTGGTGCTCAAGCGCTCCTATCATCGCCTTTACTCCCTTTCTTCTTTCCTCGAAGAATGGAGGTCACTCCGTCCCCTCCTCTCGGAACGCGAGATGCTCGGGTTGGGGAGGGGAAAGGGGTGCATGGATTGCCTGAGGGAAAGGAGGAAAATGGTGGAGGATACCCTCACCTTCTTCCTTAGAACTCTGGAAGTCCCCCGCCCCCAAGCCAAGGGAAGGGGCAAAGGATGCCTGGAGTGCACCTCCCGCTTCACCCTCTTCCTGAAGCAGCTGGAGGGGAAATACCGCTCCCTCCTCTCCCTCTGGAAGAAGGATTTCTACGAAATCCCACGTCCCTTCTTCTCCGACTGCTTCATCCTCCCCTTCAGGGAAAAGGGGAGAGTACTCGAGGAATACTCCCTCAAGGGGGGAAGGGGAAAGGTGAGGATCCACGAGAGGGAGGATTCCCCCCTCCCCTTTTACGAGCTCGACCTTCCCGAATTCCACCTTCCAGAGGAGACCATGGAACTCCTGGAGGAGGCCTTCCTGGAGGAAACGGAAATGGAGGACGCGGAGGAGGGATGGAGGAGGGTCCTCCTGAAAAAGGGAGGGGGGAAGTACAGAGGGGAGGAACTCGAGAGGCTTTCCTCCCTCCTCTCCTCCTGGACCTCCTACGGGATACTCGAAGCCCTGAGCAAGGACGAACATCTCACCGACTTCCTCTTCCCTTCCCCCCCAGAGCTCCAGCCCGTGAGGGTAATCCACGAGCGCTGGGACCTCTGTGAGACGGGCATCCATTGCTCCACTTCCTTCCTCTTCTCACTGGCGGAAAGACTGGCCTCCAGGGTGGGCACCTCCTTCGATGAGGTGAGACCCCAGCTCGACGTGGAAGTGGAGGAACTCGGTCTCAGGATTTTTTTGGCGAGGGATCCCGCCCTCTGGAAGGGAGTGAGCATGGCAGTGAGGAAGAGGAGGGAGAAAACCTGGACCCAACCCCTTTTCCTCCAGAGGAGGAGCCTCACACCCCTAGCCTCTTCCTTCCTCTCTTGGGCGGTGAGGAGTGGCGCCTCGGCCTTCATCATAGGGGAGGTAGGTAGTGCCAAAACCAGTCTCTTGGAAAGCCTCCTGCCCGAGGTGGGAAGGGAGCATCATTTGATCTGCTTCCAGGACACACCCGAACTCCACGTGGAGGAGCTGGCGAGGTGCGGCTATTCCGTGGAGAACGTGAGGATAGGGAGACCGGAGGGACTGGAAAAACAAATAGAGGCCTTCCTCAGGGGAGGGCCAGCTTACTGGTTCATCGCCGAGGTAAGGTCTCAAGAGGCCGTGAAGGCAGCCCTTGGAGCTGCCGCCAGGAGGGGGAGCCAACCCGTCGTGAGCAGCTTCCACGCGAGGAGCAGGAGGGAAATGTACGAACTCATTTGCCACATCCTCGGTCTTCCCCCAGCCGTTTACAAGCACGTGGACTTGGTGGTGGGAACCGCACGCTTCAGGGGAAAGGAGGGAACCGTGAGGAGGGTGGTGGAGGTTTCAGAAGTGGGGAGGGAATGGAAGGAGGAGCCCGAGTACTCGGATCTCTTCTCCTACGATCGGAGGAAGGATTTCCTCTTCCCCCTCTCCCTGCTGGAGGGAAACGAAAGGCTCCTGAAGAGGCTCTCCTTCCGTCCAAGACTGGAGGAGGTGAGAGATGCCACCAAGCACCTTCGCTTCCTCCCACCCGAAGAAGGGGGAAGCGAGCTCGTACCTTCCGTTTGCAGGAGGGAGGGAAAGGAGGAGGGAGAGGCCTTGGAGGAGATCCTGTGGGAGGCGCTGATGAAGACCAAGCTGGTGGAGCTTTCCTCGGAGGATCCCTCCCTCTTAGAACTCGAGGGAGTTACCAGGTGTTATGGGAAGTACTTCTCGCTGGTGAGGAGGGAAGGGGTGGGGGAGAAAACCTTCAGGATGTGGCTCGGGTGGCTGAGGGAAGGGGGATGAGCTCCGGATTCTATCGCCTTTACTGCAGGTTTTGGGGAAGGATGTTCAGGATGGAGGGAAAGGGGCTGAGTCCCTCCACGCTCGAGGCCCTGGAGGAGGTGGGGGTAGAGCCAGGGGATTTCCTGGCGGGCTTCCTAGCCTCCCTTCTCCTCCCCTTCCTCCCCCTTCCTTTTCTCCTCCCCTCCTTCCGCTGGTATTTCCCCCTCCTCTCCCTCTCCTGTTCCCTCCTCCTCGGTTGCCTCTTCTACTTCCATCCCTTCCATGCGAGGGGGCTGAGACTGAGCAGGGCGAGGGAAGAAGCGGTCCATACCCTACTGATCCTCTCCTTCGCCCTCCATTCCCGCCCTGACCTCAGAGGAGCCGTCCTACAGGCCTCCCAGGGTAAGGGGAAACTGGCGGAGGACCTCAGGAGGGGAATGAGGGAAGTGGAAAGGAGGAAGTACGGAAGCACGAGGGAGCTCCTCACCCATCTCGCGGAAAAGTGGGGCAGGATAGACGAGGGGATAAGGACGGCCCTCTTCGACATCCTGCGCTCGACGGGGGAAAGGGAGGAAGCCATGAGACTCAGGGATCTCTCAAAGGCCCCGGAGAGGCTGCTGGAGAGCAGGGAAGCCACCCTCAGGAAGGAGCTGGAGAAACTGGTGCCCCTTACCGCCTCCTTCGTGGTCCTTGGTTCCCTCCTCCTCGTGGTGGGAATAGGGCTCTCCCCCCTCCTCGGCATGACGGGACTGGGAACGGGCTTTCCCTTCTTCCTCCTCCTCTGCCTCCTGATCCTCCTTTCCTTTCTCCTCTTCTGCCTTTACACGGGAGGAAAGAGACCTCCCACCCTCCCTCCCCCAGAGCTCCCTCCCTCCCCGAAGAAACCCACCACCTTCCTCCTCCCCCTCCTCCCCTTCTTCCTCCTCTCTTCCCCCTTCCTCCTGGGGAGGGGAGATCCCCTCTGGGTGCTCTGGGGAGCCACGGGTGCCCTTTGCCTCCACACCACCCTCTCGCTCGGGGGAAGGGTGGAAGAGAGGGAGGAGGAGAGGAAAAAGCTGGAAGAGTGGGAAGTGGCCCTGGTCACGATGGGCTCCCGCATGCTCGATGGCAAACCCATGGGTGAGGCCCTAAGGGAAACCGCCTCGCTCATGGAGGGCTCAGGGCTCTCGGAACAACTCAAGGAGGTGGTGAGGACTCAGGAAAGGCTGGGGATGGGAATAGGAGAGACCCTCTTCGGGAAGGGAAAGCAGGGGGAAAAAATCAGGAATCCCCTCGTCCGTTCCTTCCTGAAGATCATCGTGGAAGTGAGGAAAACTTCCGAGCAGGCGGCTGGAAGGGCCTGTATGCTCGCCGGGGAATTCCTGGGAATGCTCAGAAGGGTGGAAAGGAAGTTCAGGGAGGAGATGGAGGAAAGCCTGGGGAACCTCAATCTGATGGCGACCCTCCTCATTCCCCTCGTGTGTGCGATGTCCGTCTGGTCCCTGGGTCTCCTCTCAGGGGTTTCCGCGCTCGTTAGGGAAAGGGCTACGGAAGCCGGTTTCACCTCCTTCCCCTTCTTACCCGGAGCGGTGGGGACGGGGGAGCTGATGCTCTTGAAAATGCTCCTCAGCTTTACCTCTTTTTTCCTCTCCCTCCTGCTGGCCTGGTACCTCTCCCTCCTGAAGACGGGAGGGGAAGAAGTGGAGTTTCTCCTCACGGCCAGACGCACGGTCTTCCTCTCAACCCTCGTCTTCACCTCTTCCTACCTCCTCCTCTCCCTCCTGTCCCCCTAGGCTTCGATGGAGTTAAGAGAGGGAAAGGAGAAGGAAGGAGATGCCCCAAGCGGTTGTGAACATAGGGATGGTAGGGCACGTGGATCATGGGAAGACCACCCTCGTGGAGGCCCTCTCCGGAATCTGGACGGACACGCACAGCGAAGAAATCAAGAGGGGGATCACCATCCGTTTGGGATACGCCGATACTTCCTTCAGGAAATGTCTCTCCTGCGGGAGATACGGTACCAAGGAGAAGTGCCCGTACTGCGGTGGGGAGACGGAACTCTCCCGAAAGGTCTCCTTCGTGGACGCCCCCGGACACGAAGCCCTCATGGCCACCACCCTGTGCGGGGCCGCCATCATGGATGGAGCCGTGCTCGTGATAGCGGCCAACGAACCCTGCCCCCAGCCCCAGACCAAGGAACATCTGGCCGCCCTGGACATAGCGGGCGTGCACAGGGTAGTGGTGGCCCAGAACAAGATCGAGCTCGTGCCCAAGGAGAAGATACTGGAGCATTACCAGCAGATCAGGCGCTTCCTCTCCGGGACCTTTGCCTCGGAGGCACCCGTCGTTCCCATTTCCGCCATCCACAAGGTAAACCTGGACGTGTTGATAGAGGAAATAGAGAAAAACATTCCGACCCCCACGAGGGACCTTTCCAAGCCTCCTTTGATGTACGTGGCCAGATCCTTCGACACCAACAAGCCCGGAACGAGGCCGGAGGAGCTCGTGGGTGGGGTGGTAGGCGGGATGCTCTCACAGGGGAGACTGAAGGTGGGGGATGAGATAGAGATCAGGCCGGGCATCCAAGAGGGGGGAAGCTGCCTTCCGCTGAGGAGTAAAGTGGCTTCCATCCAGGCTGGGAAGGAAAAGCTGGAGGAAGCCGTGCCCGGAGGACTGATAGGCATCTCCACCCTGTTGGATCCCTCCCTCACGAAGGCCGACAGGCTGGTGGGATGTGTGGTGGGGGTGGAAGGATCGATGCCCCCCGTCCTCTCCTCCCTGGAGCTCGAAGTCCACCTGATGGAGAGGGTGGTGGGTCTTCCCGAGGAGCTGGAAGTGAAACCCCTTACCCAAGGAGAGCAACTGGTCGTAAACGTAGGGACGGCCACCACCGTGGGCACGGTGATGAGGATGAAAGGGGAAAGGGTGGAACTGAAGCTCACCCGTTTGGTCTGTGCCTCGCCCGGTGCCAGGGTAGCCCTGAGCAGGAGGGTGGGGGGAAGGTGGAGGCTTATAGGATACGGTATCCTTCCCCTATAACCTTTATTCCCCTCCCTCGGTAGGGAAAAGATGGCAGGAAAAAAGGAAAGGATCTGCTCAGTGGCCGAGAACCTGAAGAACTGCACCTGTACCTATGAACCTTGTTCGAGGAAGGGAATCTGCTGCGAATGTTTGAGATATCACTGGAAGAGGAAGGAACTTCCGGGATGTTTCTTTCCCCCCGAAGTGGAGAGGACCTATGACCGCTCCCTCAGGCGCTTCCTAGAATGCTACAAGCGGCTTCCCTGAGCCTCCGGATGGCGAGGACCCTGTCCCTCTGCCCGTAGATGGCCGTTCCAGCCACCAGGAGGTTGGCCCCCGCCCCCACCACCCAAGGAACCGTCTCCACCGAAATCCCACCATCCACACCCAGGTCCAGGGCCAGGCCCTTCTCCCTCACCATCTTCCCCGCCCTCCTCAGCTTTGGGAGGGTGCCCTTCAGGAACCTCTGGTTCCCGAAACCAGGATGGACGGTCATCACCAGGAGGAGGTCCAGCTCCTCCACCACGCCCTCGACCGAGGAGAGGGGAGTCTCCGGGTTCAGGGCCACCCCCACCTTCACCCCCATCCTCCTCAGGGAGGAAAGCAGGCGGGGGAGGTCGGAACAGGTCTCAACGTGCACCGTTATGATATCCCCCCCCGCTTCCACGAACCTCTTCAGGTACTTCTCCGGGGTTTCTATCATCAGATGGACGTTGAAGGGGAGGGAGGTCTTGTCCCTCAGACAACGGATCACCGAGGGACCTATCGTCAGGTTTGGGACGAAATGTCCATCCATCACGTCCCAGTGGAGGAGGTCCGCCCCACCCTTCTCCACCTCCCTTATCTCCTCCTCCAACCTGCTGAAATCGGCTGAGAGGAGGGAGGGGGCGATCTTGACCTTCATCTCACCATCTCCCTCACCTCCCTCACCGCCTGCTGGATGTGACGGGAGGTGAGACCATAGGCCTCGTAGAGCTCCCTCCAGGGACCGGATTTTCCGAACTCATCCCTCACACCCACCCTCTTCATGGGGGTGGGCCTTCTCTCTGCCAGCAACTCCGCCACCGCCCCACCCAATCCCCCTATGATGCTGTGGTCCTCGGCCGTCACGAGGCAACCCGTCCTCGAAGCCTCCCTCAGGATGGTCCTTTCATCCAGGGGTTTGAGGGTATGGACATCTATCACACCCACCCTCAACCCCTCCTTCCTGAGGGCTTCGGAGGCCTCCAGCGCCTCCACCACCAGAGGACCTATGGCCAAAACGGTTGCATCCTCCCCCTCTTCCAAAACCACGCTTTCCCCTATCCTGAACTCCAGCTTCTCCCCCCTGTAAGTGTATCCTTCCCCATATACCAGTCCCGTCTTGGCCCTCGGTAGCCTGAGGAAGGCGGGACCCCTGTGGTCCACGAGGGCCCTCACCGCTTCCTCCGTCTCCACCGCATCGGCTGGCACGATCACCGTGGTGCGGGGGAGGGAGCGCATGACCGCTAAATCCCACAGGCAGAAGTGGGAGGCCCCGTCCTCCCCCACCGAGAGCCCCCCGTGGGTAACCACCACCTTCACGTTGAGGTTGGGATAGGCAATGGACTGCTTGAACTGGCTCAGGCCCTTCTCCGTGGCGAAAACCGAGAAGGTACTCACGAAGGGAAGCTTCCCGCAGGAGGCCAGGCCCGCTGCCACGCCCATGAGGTTTGCCTCGGCCACACCCACGTTGAAGAACCTCTCGGGGAACTTCCTGGCGAAGAGGGAGGTGTGGGTGGAGGTGGAAAGGTCGGCGTCCAGCACCACGATTTCAGGATGTTCCTCACCGAGTTCCGCCAGCGTCCTTCCGTAGGTCTCCCTCATGGAGGCTGAAGGCCTCATCCTTCCAGCTCCTTGAGAGCCCTTTCCAGTTCTTCCCTCGTGAGGGGAGTACCGTGGTACTTCACCTGATTCTCCATGAAGGAAACCCCCTTCCCCTTCACCGTCCTCGCGAGGATCAGCGTGGGTTTTCCCTTTATCCTCTCAGCCTCATCCAAAGCCTCCGCCACTTGGAGGAGGTCGTGTCCGTCGACCTCGAGCACGTTCCACCCGAAGGACCTCCACTTCTCCGCTAAGGGTTCCAGCCCCACTATTTCCTCCGTGAAACCGTCCAGCTGAATCCTGTTCCTGTCCACTATCCCCACCAGGTTGTCCAGACGCTGGTGGGCGGCGAACATGGCTGCTTCCCAGACCTGTCCCTCGTCCATCTCCCCATCTCCCATCAAAACGTAAACCCTGTAATCCCTCCCGTCCAGTCTTGCGGCCAGGGCCATGCCACATCCTATCGAAAGACCCTGACCCAGCGAACCCGTCGAGGCTTCCACACCGGGGGTAGAGGTGGAGTCCGGATGACCCTGTAAGGGACTTCCGAACTTCCGGAGGGTGCGCAACCATTCCCTGGGAAAAAAACCCGCCAAGGAAAGGGCTGAATAAAGGGCAGGACAGGCATGGCCCTTGGAGAGGATGAACCTGTCCCTTCCCTCCCACCTTGGATTCGAAGGATCGTAGCGGAGATGGTGGAAGTAGAGGACGGAAAGGATGTCGGCACAGGAAAGGGAACCACCCGGATGACCGGAACCGGCCTCCGTGGTCATGATCAGGGAATCCCTCCGGATGATCCTGGCCTTCTCGGCCAATTCGCGGAGGAGGGAGGGGGTGTGGGGTTCTGCCTTTCTGTCGAAAATCACCATCGATTGAATCGGAAGGGACGATATTAATCCCTCATCCTTCCGAGGAAAAGGGATGCTCTGCCTTGGTCTGGAGGGGACTGCCCATACACTTGGGGTAGGGATAGTGAGTTCCGAGGGGAAGATCCTCTCCCATGTGGCTAGGGTTTACAGACCGGAGAAGGGTGGGATCCATCCCAGGGAGGCTGCCCGTTCCCATGCCTCCCAAATCAAGGCCGCCATAGGGGAAGCCTTGGAAGGGGCGGGTGTGACCCTCAGGGACCTCGACCTCTTCGCCTTTTCCGCCGGCCCGGGCCTGGGACCCTGCCTCAGGGTAGTGGCCACGGCCGCCAGGGCCCTTTCCGTCCTCACGGGCAAGCCCCTCGTAGGGGTGAACCACTGCATCGCCCACGTGGAGATAGGGAGGCTGCTCACGGGTGCGGAGGATCCAGTTACCCTCTACGTGAGCGGTGGCAACACGCAGGTGATAGCCTTCGAGGAGGGAAGATACAGGGTATTCGGGGAAACCCTAGACATACCGGTCGGCAACTGTCTCGATGTCTTCGCGAGGGAGACGGGGATCTCCCCTGCCGGGGGGGCGGGGGTCGAAAGGCTCGCAAGGGAAGGGAAAAGGTATCTTCCCCTCCCCTACGTGGTCAAGGGAATGGACCTTTCCTTTTCCGGTCCCCTGACGGAAGCCCTACGAAAGTACAGGGAAGGGGAGGACCTGAGGGACCTCTGCTTTAGCCTCCAGGAAACCGTTTTCGCCGCCCTGGTGGAGGTGACGGAAAGAGCAGTCGCCCACACGGAGAAAAGGGAAGTCCTGCTGACGGGAGGGGTGGCCTCGAACCTCAGACTCAGGGAAATGCTGGGAAAGATGTGTGAAGCGAGGGGGGCCTCCCTCTTCGTCCCCCCTCCCGAGTTTTGCGCCGACAACGGAGCGATGATAGGGTGGACGGGCCTTCTCGCCTACCGGCATGGGGTGAAACAGAGAGTGGAAGAAGCCGTGATAAGGCAGAGGTGGAGGACGGATGAAGTGGACATTCCCTGGAGACGGTAGGATTAAAACTGCAACCACTCACTCCTTAAGATTCACATGCTGCTGAAGAGGGGGGCGGAAGCCGAACTGCACTTGGAGGACTTCCGGATCCTCCATCCCTTCGGGGAGGGAAAGGTGGTGGTGAAGCACAGGATACCCAAGCCCTATAGGGTGAAGGAACTGGACCTTTCCCTCCGCGAAACCAGGACTTCGTTGGAGGCCAAACTCCTTTTCGATTCCAAGAGGGTAGGCGTTCCCACCCCACCCGTCTACGAAGTCGACAGGAAAAACATGAAGGTGGTGATGGAATACGTGGAGGGAAGGCCGCTGAAGGAGGTTCTGGAGGGACTGGAGGAGGGGAAGAGGAAGGAGATTTACAGGAAGATAGGGAGATACCTCGCCCGTCTCCACAAGGGGGGGATGGTCCACGGTGACCTCACCACCTCCAACCTCCTGCTCACCGAAAAGGGGGAGCTCTACCTGGTGGATTTTGGACTGGGAGAATACACCTCCTCCCTGGAGGCCAGGGGGGTTGACCTCCACCTGCTCAGGAGGGCCCTCCAGAGCGTGCACTTCGGCCTGGCCGAGGAGGCCTACAGGGAAATCTGCTCAGCCTATCTCAAGGAGTTCGGGAAAGGGGGGAAGGAAATACTCGAGAGGGCGGAAGAAATAGCCAAAAGGGGAAGATACGTGGGGAGGGAAGAACGTGGTACTCTTCTTCGTGACGGGAAATGAGGGAAAGTTTAGGGAAGTGAGTGCTCTGGCCTCCAAGTTCGGAATAGAGATCAAGCACAGCAGAATTCCCTATCTGGAAATCCAGGCCGACGACCTCTCCGATATAGCCAAGGTGGGAGTACAACAGGCCTTCGGGATCCTGAAGGCCCCTTGCTTCGTGGAGGACTCGGGACTCTTCATCTCTTCCCTTAGGGGTTTCCCCGGTCCCTACTCCAAATACGTCTTCCTCACCATCGGGAACAGGGGGGTGTTGAAGCTCATGCAGGGGGTGGAGGACAGAAAAGCGGTTTTCCGCTCGTGCGTGGGATACTGTGGAAGGGATGGGAAGCCCCTCACCTTCGAGGGAAGGGCAGAGGGGAGGATCTCGACCGAGGAGAGAGGAACGGGTGGTTTCGGCTTCGATCCCATCTTCATTCCCGACGAGGGGGATGGGAGAACCTTCGCCGAGATGTCCGTGGAGGAGAAGAACCGTCTTTCCCATAGGGGAAAGGCCATAGAAGGGTTCTTTAGGTGGTATCTTCTTCATAAGGAGGAATAACTGGTGGGATGATGGAAGGGAGAGAAATAGAGGAACTCGTGGTGAAGCTGGCCAAGGAAGGGCATCCCCCCAGCAGGATAGGGCTCATCCTGAGGGACTTGCACGGGATAGGTTCCGTCAAGAAAGCCACGGGTAAGAGCATCACCCAAATCCTGGAGGAGAGGGGAATAAAGTTCCCCCTACCGGAGGACCTCGCCAACCTCATAAGAAGGGCCCTCCGCATGCAGAAACACTTGGAGAAAAACCGAAAGGATAAGGTTACGCGTCGTTCGTTGGAAATCACGGAACAGAGGATAAGGAAACTATCCCGTTACTACGTGAGGATAGGAAAGCTTCCGAAGGATTGGAAATACGAAAGGGAAAAGGCCGCTTTACTCGTCAGATGAGGTGAGCCCTTGAAGGAGGAGATTGCTGCCTTCGAGAAAAAAGCCGGCGAAGTTGCTTCCCTTCTCAGGGAAAAACTGGAGGGTAAACCCATCGATATCTTCACGCATGCGGATGCTGACGGAATTTCCGCCTCCAGCCTTTTCGCCATGTACCTCTACCTGCACGACCTTCCCTTCAGGATAAAGTTCACCCGCCCCTATGGCTCCAAAGAAATGGTGGAACTGGGAAAAAGTGAAGAGAAGAGGTTTTTCGTCTTCCTCGATCAGGGGAGTAGGGAAATCCCTACCCTGGAAAGGGCGGTAACGAGCAGGGGACACGAGGTCCTCATCTTGGACCACCATCCAGGACAACCCCCACAGGATTCCCGCCTGATCTGCCTCAATCCCCATCTGATGGGATTGAACGGGGCTAAGGAAGCCTGCGCCTCCTCCGTGGTTTACAGTGTGGTGGAGAAGATGGAGAGGAGACTGAGAAAGGGGGTTTGGTTGGCTTTGGTGGGTGCACTCGGAGACAGACAGGAACTCCAAGAGGGTTTCACGGGAATCAACGCCCTCCTCCTCCGCAGGGCTTTGGAGGAGGGAGTGGTGGAGAGGAAGGAAGGGATGAAACTCTTGGACAGGGAGGACGTGCCCACTCCGGAATGTCTGAGGATTTCCATCCGTCCCTACCTTCCAGGGATCTCCGGAAATTCCAGGGTTTCGGTGGAAATACCGGAGAAGCTGGGACTTCCCCTCTCCTCCACTCTGGAAGAATTGGGGGAGGAAGGGGAGAGGAGGTTGTGTGAGGCCTTGGTGGAAAGATTGGGAGAGGAAATGAGGGGGTTGCTCTGGGGAGCCGTTTACTACCTCAAGGACCGATCCCTTCCCAACCTCAGGAAATGGGCAGTGGCCCTGGATGCGAGCGACACCTACAAGAGACCGGAAATAGGTTTTGCCGCCAACCTTGGGGACGAGGAGGCCAAGAAGGAATGCCTGCTCCTGCTCCAGGGATACCAGCGAAGGATGCTGGAGAACATGAATTGGTTCTCCAGGAACCTCCCCAACTTCTCGATTTCGCCAAAAGCTAGATACGTAAAGGTGGGGAGGGAAATTCCCTCCTCCGAAATGGGGGAGATGCTCTCCCTCGCCTTGGAATCCAGACTGGTGGAAGGGGATCGACCCCTCATAGGATTGGCAGAAACGGATGAGGGGGAGGTGAAGGTTTCCGGGAGAGCCACCTTCCATCTAACCTCCCTGGGGATCAACATAGGGAGGGTGATGAACGAGGCGGCGAAGGCGGTGGGAGGGGTGGGCGGTGGACACGATGTTTCCGGTGCAGCCTATATTCCGAAGGATAGGGTGGAGGACTTCATAAGGGAAGTGGAACGCTGCCTTCCCCAGCCCATCCAAACGGGGAGGAAGGAACCATGAGGATAGAGGAGGTAAAGGGAAGAAAAATCCTCGACAGCAGGGGGGACCTGACAGTGGAGGTGGAGGTTAAGGGGGGAGGAGGAGTTGGGAGGGGTTCCGCCCCAAGTGGAAAGAGCAGGGGAAAATACGAGGCCGTGGCTTTCCCATCGGGAGGGGTGGATGCCTCCCTTTCCCTCTTGAAGAAGGAGCTCTCTCCCAAGCTAGTGGGCATGGAACTTGACTTCAGGAAGGTTGACGCCTTCCTCAGAGAGGTGGACGGTACCAACAACTTTTCGAGGATAGGGGGGAACCTGGCGGTTGCCCTTTCCTTCGCCGTGGCGAAGGCCGAGGCATCGGCCAAGGGTCTTTCCCTCCATCTCCTCCTGGGAAAGAAAACCACCCTTCCCCTCCCCTTGGGAAACGTGTTGGGAGGGGGGGCGCACGCGGAGGGTGGAAGACTGGACCTGCAGGAACTCCTGGTGATCCCCGTTGGGGCGAGAAGTTTTCAGGAAGCCGCCTTCACCAACGCAAGGGTCCATAGGAAGGTAGGGGAGCTCCTGAAGAAAAAGGGAAGGTTCGTGGGTGGAAAAGGCGACGAGGGGGCTTGGATTTCTCCCTGGGGAAGCGAGGAATCCCTAAACGTGGTGAGGGAAGCCTGTGAGGAGGTGGAAGGGGAGACGGGGGTGAAGATGAGGATGGGTGTAGACATGGCAGCGGGCTATCTTTACGATCCCAAGGAAGAAAGGTATGTTTATCCCAAGGAGGGGAGAAAGCTGACGAAGGAAGAACAGATGGAATTTGCCATCGAACTGGTGGAAAACTACGACCTCCTCTATCTGGAAGATCCCCTCTGTGAAGAAGACTTCCAAGGTTTCTCCACCCTCCTGCGGAAGGTGGGAAAGAAGTGCCTGGTATGCGGGGACGACCTCTTCGCCACCAACGTAGAGAGGATAGAGAAGGGTATAGAAAAGAAAGCGATGAATGCCGTCCTCATCAAACCCAACCAGGTAGGTACCCTCAGCGAGACCTTGGAAGCCATAGAGCTGGTGCAGGAAAAGAAGCTGGTTCCCGTGGTCTCCCACCGGTCGGGAGAAACCACCGATGAAACCATCGCCCACTTGGCGGTGGGAAAGGGTTGTCCTCTCATCAAGACTGGAGCCGTGGGAGGGGAGAGAATTTCCAAGCTCAACGAGCTCATCCGCTTGCAGGAGGAGATAGGGGGAAAACTGGCCAAGATAGGGCTCACCGGAAGATAGCTTTTAACCCAAAATCCACAAAGGGGAAAGATGAGCGAGTTCATCGAACAAACCGGAGGCGAACTCCTAGTGGATCAGGACACTTACCTAGCCTGTGGAGTCCACATAGGAACCAGACAGAAAACGGGTTCCATGAAGCCCTATATCTACAAGGTCCGTCCCGACCGAATCTACATCCTGGATGTGAGAAAAACCGATGCCAAAATCAGGGTGGCAGCAAAGATGCTGGCCAGGGAAAAACCCGAGCGAATCCTAGTGGTTTCCGCCAGACAATACGGACAGCAGCCCGTCCTGAAGTTCTGCGAGGTGGTGGGGGCCAAACCCATGGTGGGAAGGTTCATCCCGGGCACGCTCACCAATCCCTCCTATCCCGGTTATTCGGAGTTCTCCCTCCTCCTCGTCACCGATCCCATAGCCGATTCCCAACCCCTCAACGAAGCTTCCAAGATGGGCATTCCCGTAATAGGTCTATGCGACACCGACAACGAAACAGCTGACATAGATCTGGTTATCCCCACAAACAACAGGGGGAAAAAGGCGTTAGCCCTCATCTACTGGCTCCTGGCCCGTCAAGTGCTCCGGGAGAGAGGAGAACTGGCCCCCGATGCCCCCTTCCCCGTTCCACTCGAGGCCTTCGAAAGCAGGGTGAAGGAGGTCTCCCAGTGATACGTTCCCCTGCAGTGGCAGGGACCTTCTACGAGGGGGAAAGGGATTCCCTTCTCTCCCAAATAGAATGGTGTTACACCCATCCCCACGGACCGGGAAAACTCCCCTCCCCACAAAAGAAGGAGGGGAAGATCCTAGGACTGGTCTCACCCCATGCAGGATACATGTATTCGGGACCGGTGGCGGCGCACGGATATTATTTTTTGGCTTCCTTCCAGCCCGAGACCGTAGTGATTCTCGGTCCCAACCATACGGGAATGGGTTCGGGGGTCTCCCTCTCCCCCCACAGGGCCTGGAGGACTCCCTTGGGAGAAGTGGAGGTGGACAGGACCCTTTCCCGCTCCCTTGCCGAAGAATGCGGGATGGCTGACTTGGATGAACTGGCCCACAGATATGAGCACTCCATCGAAGTCCAGCTCCCCTTCCTCCAGCACCTTTTCGGTTCGAGTTTCAAGCTCGTCGCCATCTGCATGATGTTCCAAGACGAGAAAACGAGTGAGGAGGTGGGAGGGGCCCTGGCAAAGGTTCTTAAAAACAAAAAAGCCGTCATCATCGCTTCCACCGATTTCACCCACTACGAACCCCAAGAGAGGGCCAGGAAGAAGGATGAAAAGGCTCTGAAGAGGATAGTGGCCCTCGATTGGAAGGGACTCCTGCGCACGGTGGAGGAGGAGGACATCTCCATGTGTGGGTACGGTCCCGTGGCCGCCATGCTCCGTGCCTGTCTGGAGCTCGGGGCCAAGGAAGGAAAACTGCTCAAGTACGCCACAAGTGGGGACACGGCTGGTCCAATGCTGGAGGTGGTCGGATACGGCTCTCTCGCCGTGACAGGCTGAATCTCCGTCCGGTGGTGGTGAAACTAGGAGGAAGCGTGATCACCGATAAGGAAAAGGAGTTCTCGATCAGGAGATCCGCTATCAGGAGATTGGCTAGGGAACTGAAGGGGAAGGAAAAGATCATCTTGATCCATGGGGGTGGATCCTTCGGCCATCCGCTGGCCAAACGCTATGACCTCACGGGTGGACTGAAAAGTCCCGGGCAACTCAGGGGTTTTGTGGAAGTGAGAAGGGCAATGGAACGCTTGAACCTCTGCGTGCTGGAGGAGTTGGTGAAGGAGGGAATCCCCGCGGTACCCATCCCACCCTCCTCCTGCTGTCTGCTGGAGGGGGGAGAGGTAAGGGTGATGGAGCTGAGACCCGTAAAGAGGATGTTGGAACTGGGCCTCATGCCCGTACTCTACGGTGATGCCGTCATAGACCTGAAGCAGGGAGTGAACATCCTCTCGGGGGACAGACTGGCCGTTCAGCTGGCCCTCCAACTGGGGGCTTCACGGGTGCTCTTCGGGGTGGATGTGGATGGGGTCTTCACCGACGACCCCAAAAGGAACCCCAAAGCCGAACTCATAAAACTCATCACACCGAGGGAGTGGGAGAAGATGAAGGCCTCCTTCACCCCAAGCGGATGGGATGTCACGGGGGGGATGCTGGGAAAGGTCATGGAATTGCTGAAGCTGGCGGAAAGGGGAATAGAAGCTCAAATCGTGAACGCCTCCAAAAGGGGGGTGCTGGAAAGGGCCCTGGAAGGGGACCGCAGCCTTGGAACCCTGATAAGGGGGGAATGACCGTGGGAAGCACCAGTGAACGCAAGAAGTCCCACATGGAGATCTGCTTGAGGAAGGAGGTGGAGATGATCTGGAACACCACGGGATTCGAAGACATCTTCCTGATTCACCGGGCCCTTCCCGAACTCTCACCGGAAGAGGTACAGTTGAACACCGTCTTTCTGGGAAGGAGGTTGGAGGCCCCCCTCATGATCCTTCCCATGAGCGGGGGACATGAGGAAGGGGGAAAGCTCAACCGCCTGCTGGCCTCCATTGCCGAGGAGAAGGGACTCGTCTTCGGGGTGGGAAGTCAGAGGGCAGCCCTGGAGGAGGAGTCACTGGCCGATACCTACAGGGTAAGGGAGGTGGCTCCAAAGGTCTTCCTGGTGGCCAACTTGGGAATTTCGCAATTCTCCGAGCGGGAGGTGGAGGAGGCGAGAAGGGCCGTGGAGATGATAGGAGCCGATGCCCTCTCCATTCACCTGAACCCATTGCAGGAAGTGGTGCAAAGGGAAGGAAGACCGGACTACAGGGGGGCACTGGCCAAACTCCGGAGGATATGTGCTGGAGTGGGGGTGCCCGTGATCGTCAAGGAAACGGGGGCGGGAATCAGTGGAGAAGTGGCAAGGATGCTGGAAAGGGCGGGGGCAGCGGCCATCGATGTAAGCGGGGCCGGGGGGACCTCTTGGGCGGGAGTGGAGGCCCTCAGGGACCCCACCTCCGCTCCCCTGGGGCAGAGCTTCTGGGATTGGGGGATACCCACCTCCGTCTGTACGGCGGAGGTGGCGAAAACCGTGAAGGTACCGGTGATAGCCAGTGGAGGGATACGTTCGGGCATCGATGCCGCCAAGGCCCTGGCCTTGGGGGCCGACCTAGTGGGGGTGGCCTTGCCCCTCCTGAGGGCAGCCTCCAAGGGGAAGAAGGCGGCTGAGGGATGGATAGAGCACTTCCTGAAAGAGCTGAGGATCGCCATGTTCCTCACCGGTTGCCGGACGGTGAAGGAACTCAAGAAGGTTCCCTTCGTGGTGACGGGGAGGACGAGGGAATGGTTTCTCTCCAGGGGACTGAAGCCCGAGAGGAGGGAGAAGAGTGCTTGAGGTACTACCCCTGGGAGGATTGGGTGAAGTGGGGAAAAACATGACGGCGGTGAGCTTCGGGAACGGATACGTGGTGGTGGACATGGGGGTAAGGTTGGACGCCATCCAAGCCTTCGAAGAAGCCAACCTGGCCAAGATGAGTTTGGAGGAGCTGGTGAAGATCAGCGCCATTCCCGACGACCGTCCCCTGAGGAAGAAGGAGGTGAAGGCCATCCTTCTCACTCACGGCCACCTAGACCACATAGGGGCAGTAGGTAAGCTGGCCCCCTTCTACCGCTGCCCCATCTACGGAAGTCCCTTCACGTTGGAGCTGGTGAGGCGCTTGGTGCTGGAGGAGGGAAAGAAGAGACCGGAAATGGTACCCGTAAAACCGGGGGAAAGGGTGGAGATGGGGGATCTGGAAGTGGAGTTCCTCCACGCCAACCACAGCATTCCCCAAACCCTCTTCGTGCTCCTCAGGGAGGGGGAACACTCCCTTCTCTTCGCCACTGACTTCAAGCTCGATGAAAACCCCTTGCTGGGCCCACCGACCGACTTGGAGGGCCTCAAGAAGAGGGTGGGGGAATTGGAGGCCGCCCTAGTGGGAACGGTGAGGGTGGATGAACCGGGACCCACGGGGAGTGAGGCGAAGGCGAGGGAAATGCTGGAAGAAACCATGGAAAGGGCCAACAGGGAAGGGAGGGCCCTTCTGGTCACCACCTTTTCCTCCCATCTGGCAAGGATAAAATCCATCGTGGAGATTTCCGAGGGATTGGGAAGGATACCCGTCCTGGTGGGAAGATCCATGAGGAACTACTTCTCCGTTGCCATGGAACTGAACCTAGCCCATCTCCCCCCCGATCTCCAGGTTTATGGTACTCCTTCCTCCATCAAGAAGTTCCTCAAAAAGGCCAATGGTTCCAGGGGAGATTACGTTTTGATCTGCACGGGTCATCAGGGAGAACCCACTTCCGTACTCAGCAAGATCGCGGACGGGAGATTGCCTTTCCGCCTGCAGGAAGGGGACCACGTCATTTTTTCCGCCAGTGTCATTCCCAATCCCATCAATCAGAACAACAGGAGCATCTTGGAGACCAAACTCATGGTCTACGGGGTCAAAATCCACAGGGACGTACATGTTTCAGGACATGCGGCGCGCGTGGACACGGCAGAATTCGTTCGTGCCCTTTCCCCCAAACACCTCCTCCCCTGTCATGGTACCCCAGAGAAACTCGAGGCCATGATGAAGTTGGGAAGGGAACTCGGGTATGGAGAGGACCGTCTGCACTTCCTAGAAAATGGACGTCCCCTGAGGTTGGCAGAATGAACGTACTGGAATACATAAACAAATGGACTCCAGCGGTGGAAAGGACCCTGAACAAGCTTCTCCCGGCTGGGACCAAGCCCCTCCCCCTCACCCAAGCCTCCAAACACCTGATAAGGGCAGGCGGAAAGAGGCTCCGTCCCTGCCTCACCCTAGCCTGCTGTGAGGTGGTGGGTGGAAGGGCAGAGGAGGTTCTCGAGGCCGCGGCAGCCTTCGAGCTCCTCCATACCTTCTCCCTCATCCACGATGACATCATGGACCATTCAGACTTCCGCAGGGGGGTGAAGACCGTCCACAGGATATGGGGGGAGCCCATGGCCATCCTCGCCGGGGATGCCCTCTTCGCCAAAGTCTTCGAGGCCCTCTCCCTGAACGCGAGAAGGATGGGATTGGAAGGAAGGAAGGCCGCCGACCTCTTTCAAATGGTGAGCAGGGCCAGCTTCGAACTGAGTAGGGGACAGGCAATGGACATGCTCTTCTCCCAGCGCCCCACCCTCAGGGAAGAAGAATATCTTGAAATGGTTGCCCTGAAAACGGGTGCCCTCATGCGGGCTTCTGCAGCCTCGGGTGCCCTTTTGGGAGGAGGTACCCCCTTGCAGGTAAAAAGGCTGGGAGAGTATGGGGAAAACTTGGGGATAGCCTTCCAAATACAGGACGACATCCTCGGTCTGGTGGGTGAAGAGGATAAGCTGGGTAAACCCGTGGGGTCTGACCTGGTGGAGGGCAAGCGCACCCTCGTGATTTCCTTCGCCCTGGAGATACTCAAGGGTAAGGAGAGGAAGAAATTGCTGAGAACTCTGGGAAATCCCTCCGCCACGAAGGAAGAAGTGAAAGAGGTAATCTCCCTCCTGGAGGAAAGGGGAGTCCTCGAAAGGACGAGGAAGAGAGCACTGGAGTTTTCAGAGAAGGCTAGGAAGCTCCTGCGTGGCTTCAGGGAATCGGAAGCTCTTACCTTTTTAGAAGAGCTAACGGAGTTCGTAATCGAGCGCAGAGTGTAGAGACCTTGGAGCTCAGGGAGAGGATTCTCCGGCTGGCCCTCGAGAACGCCATCGAACATGGCGGAAAGGCCCTGCTGGATCCCGTCCTGAGGAGGGTGGCGGGCGAGTTTCCCGACCTCCGCCACAGGCTAAGGGAGCTCGTACCCCTGGTTGAGGAAATCCTTTCGGAAATCAACCTCCTCTCTCCGGAAGAACAGAGGAAGAGACTGGAGGAACTGGGGGGAAGGGCGGTAAGGGAGAAAAGGGAAAGAAGGAAGGGACTGCCCGATCTCCCCAACGTGGAAAAGTACGAAAGGGTGGTGACGAGGTTTGCCCCCAATCCCAACGGACCCCTCCATCTCGGCCACGTGCGGGCGGCCCTCCTGAGTTACGAATATGCTCGCATGTATGGGGGAAAGTTCATCCTTAGGTTCGAGGACACAAACCCGGCCAATGCCAAGGAGGAGATGTACGGGATGATAAAGGAGGACCTGGAGTGGCTTGGGATAAGATGGGATGAGGAATTTTACCAATCCGACCGTCTTGAACTCTACTACCGGATGGCGGAGAGACTCTTGGAAGAAGGAAAGGCCTACGTATGCTCTTGTAAGGCCGAGGAATTCAGGGAGAAGAGGGATAGGGGACTCCCCTGTCCATGCAGGGAGCTCCCTCCCCAAGAACAGCTGGAGAGGTGGAGGGGAATGAAGGAAGGAGGATACGGGGAGGAAGAGGCGGTGCTCCGTCTGAAGACAGACCTCAAGCACCCCAATCCCGCCGTGAGGGATTGGCCAGCCTTTAGGGTGGTGGAGGCTCCCCATCCAAGGGTGGGAAGGAAGTACCGCGTTTGGCCCCTCTACAACTTCTCGGTTTCCATAGACGATCACGAAATGGGAATAACCCACGTGATAAGGGGAAAGGAGCATGAAGTCAACGAGGAAAGACAGCGCTTCCTTTTCAGGCTTCTCGGGTGGGAATATCCCACCGTGGTACAGTATGGCAGACTCACACTCGCGGGAAGCAAGCTCAGCAAAACCGAAATCGTGAGGGCGGTGGAGAGGGGGGAACTGAAGGGATATGACGATGTGAGGCTGGGGACCCTCTCCGCCCTGAGGAGGAGGGGTTTCCTCCCCGAAAGCGTGAGGAGGGTTATCCTGGAGGTGGGTCTAACACCCGTGGATTCTTCCCTCAGCTGGGAAAGTTTAGAGGCCCAAAACCGCAAGCTGGTGGACGATTTAGCCCTGAGGTACTTCTTCGTACCCTCCGGGGTCTGGGTAAAGGTGAGGAATGCCCCAGAGCTCAAGGAGGTGGAGCTGCCCCTCCACCCCTCCCATCCCGAGAGGGGGAAGCGCCGTCTTCCCCTCCTCTACCGGGAAGGATGTCTCCTGGTCCTCCTCTCCCCCGAAGACCTTCGGAACCTGAAGGAAGGGGAGGTCTTCAGGTTAAAGGACCTCATGAACGTTGCCCTCCTTTCCCTCTCCCCTCCCGAAGCCGAGTTTCGGGGACTGGAGCTCCTACCTGGAATACCCAAGGTACAGTGGGTCTCGGGAGATCCGGTGAAGGTGAAGGTGTTGAAACCGGATGGTACGGTGGAAGAAGGTTGGGGTGAACCAGCGCTTAGAGGAGTGAAGGTGGGAGAGATCCTTCAGTTCGAGCGTTATGGCTTCGTGAGGGTGGAAGAAACCGGAAAGGAAATATCCGTGGTCTTCGGACACCGATAGGGAGAAATGCTGGTACTGGGTATCTGCGGTAGCCCCAGACAAGGTTTCACGGAGAAAGTTCTGATCAGGGCTTTGGGATGGCTGGAGGAGAAGGGTTTTTCCACCCATTTCTTCACCGTGAGGGGGAAGGAGCTTGGTTATTGCAGACATTGCGACTTCTGCCTCAAGCATGGGAAGTGCGCCCTCGAAGACGACATGCAGGGGCTCTATCCCTATCTACAGGAAGCCAAGGGACTCATTCTCGCCACGCCCGTTTACAACGGTGGTTGCAGTGCACAGCTGAAGACGGTGATGGATAGAACTAGGGCCCTTCTGGTTTCCCATCCCGATGCCCTGAGGGGAAAGGTGGGAATGGGCATAGCCGTGGGAGGGGACAGGATAGGGGGACAGGAACTCGCCCTCCTCCAAATCCATACCTTCTACCTCCTGAACGGTGTGATCCCCATAAGCGGAGGGGCCTTAGGGGCCAACTTGGGGGCCACCTTCTGGAGTAGGGATCTTCCGGGGGGTGTGGAAGGAGAGGAGGAAGGGCTGAAGAGCTTGGAAAAAACCCTGAAGAGGTTCGCGGAGGCCTTGAGGAGATATGGTTGAGAGGGTGGCATGGGGGATCACGGGAAGCGGGGACAGGTTGAGGGAGATAGTGGGGGAGATGAAAAGGCTTGCCAGGGAATACGGAGGAAGGGTGGAAATCCGTGTGTTCCTCTCGAAGGCGGGTGAGGAGGTGGTGAGGATGTATGGCCTCTGGGGAGAACTGGAGGAAACTTTTGGAAAACTGTTGGTGGAGGAGGGCCCCAACAAACCCTTTCTGGCTGGAGCCCTCCAGAGGGGAGCCTACCGCTTCCTGTTGATCGCCCCAGCCACCTCCAACACGGTGGCCAAAATAGCGGTGGGAATAGGAGACTCCCTCCTGTCCAACTCTGCCCTCCAGGCCTTGAAGGTCTATCCCCCCGTTCCAGTTTGCGTGATGCCCTGCGATCTGGAGGAGGGTTTTACGGTGACGAGACTTCCCAGTGGAGAGGAACTGAGACTCAGGATAAGGAAGGAGGATGTGGAAAATGTGGAGAGACTGAGGAGGATGGAGGGAGTGGAAATCCTCAGGGGACCGGAAGAGCTGGCTCCCCTTTTTCTGAAATACTTTGGAAAACCAAAGCCGGATAGCTTTTAAACCGACCTCCCTTAATAATATGACCTGATGAAGGAAAACGGAGGGTGACAACATGGCAAAACCAGCCTATGTTCGCTTTGAAGTGCCCAAGGACCTAGCGGAGAAGGTCTACGATGCGGTAGAGGAAGCCAGGAAAACCGGGAAGATAAAGAAGGGGGTAAACGAAACGGTGAAGGCCGTGGAACGCAGGCAGGCCAAGCTGGTAGTGATAGCAGAGGATGTGGATCCTCCCGAGGTAGTGGCCCATCTTCCCCCCCTGTGTGAGGAGAGGGGTGTTCCCTACATCTACGTCCCCAAGAAAGCCGAGTTAGGCGCCGCTTCTGGAATAGAGGTCTCTTCGGCAGCCGTTGCCATCGTGGAGGAAGGGGAAGCAGCTCCTTTGATAAAGGAAATCCTTTCCAAGCTTAAAGAACTGAAGCGATGAGAAAATGCCTGAGGAAGAGAGAATAGGTTATCCCGCCGAAGTCCTGCAGATCAAGGGCAGGACCGGTGTTACGGGGGAGGTCAAACAGGTGAGGGTCAGGGTGCTGGAGGGACCCGACAAGGGGAGGATCCTCACCAGAAACGTGAGGGGTCCGGTACAAGTGGGAGACATCCTCATGCTCAGGGAAACGGAGAGAGAAGCCAAAGAAATAAAGGTGCCCTAAATGCCCGCCACCTTCCGCTGTTCCTTTTGCGGGGGCTCGGTTGCTCCCGGCACGGGAACCATGTTTGTGAAAAAGGATGGTAGCATCCTCTATTTCTGTTCCTCCAAATGCGAACGCAACTTCAAATTGGGGAGGAGAGCGGACAGGACCCGATGGACGGAGAAATACAGGAAGGAAAAGGCTAGAGGCAAGAAATAATCCTGCTTAGGACCTGCAGCCCCTTATAGAAGAAAGGGAAGTATCCATCGATGAAGAACCTCAGATGCCCCATCGTTGCCATCCTCGGTCACGTGGATCATGGAAAGACCACCCTTCTAGATACCATCAGGGGCACCGCCGTGGCGTCCAGGGAACCTGGGAGGATTACCCAGTGGATAGGGGCTTCCGAAGTACCGCTGGAAGCCATCAAAAAAATCAGCGGGGAATTGATGAAAAGGATGGGCATAGAACTGGCAGTACCGGGCTTGCTCTTCGTGGATACTCCTGGCCATGAAGCTTTCACCAACCTGAGGAAGAGGGGGGGAAGCCTGGCCGATCTGGCCGTTCTAGTGGTGGATGTAAAGGAAGGCTTCATGCCCCAAACCGTGGAATCCCTCCAAATCTTAAGGACCTACAAAACACCCTTCATGGTAGCCGCAAACAAGATCGATCTCCTCCCTGGTTGGATGTCCTCAAAAGAATACAGCTTCCTCCAATCCTTGCGCAAACAAACCCCGGAAACCCAGGCTCTCTTGGATCGAAAGGTTTACGAGCTGGTGGGAGAGCTCCACAAACAGGGTTTCGACTCCGAGAGATTCGACAGGGTTTCGGACTTCAGGAAACAAGTTTCCATCGTTCCTCTCAGTGCCAAAACGGGGGAGGGTCTGGCAGAGCTCTTGGTGGTCCTGGCTGGTTTGGCACAGCGCTTCCTCAGGGAAGCCCTCACCATCGAAGTAACGGGCCCAGGAAAGGGCACCGTGCTGGAGGTGAAGGAGGAGATGGGACTGGGAACGGTGATGGACGTAATCCTCTACGATGGCAAACTTTCCGTGGGTGACCTCCTAGCGGTGGTGGGAAAGGAGGGAGTAAGGATTTCCAAGGTGAAGGCCATCCTCAAGCCCAAGCCTTTGGACGAGATAAGGGATCCGGAAGAGCGTTTCGAGAGGGTGAAGAGTGTGACGGCCGCAAGCGGTGTGAGGGTTTCTGCTACCCAGTTAGAAGGGGTGGTGGCTGGCACTCCCTTCAAGGTACTTAAGGAACCCTCCGAAGTCCAGGATTTCTGGAAGGAAGTGGAGGAAGAGATGAAGAGGATCAGGATAACCTCGGACATCAACGGGGTGGTCCTCAAAGCGGATACTCTGGGCTCACTCGAAGCCCTGGAAGGACAGCTGAGGGGAAAGGGAATACCCATAAGGAAAGCGGATGTAGGAGAGGTTTCCAAAAGGGATGTGGTTGAAGCTTCCACGGTTGCTCAAAGCGATCCCCTCCTAGGAGTGGTGTTGGCTTTCAACGTTTCCATTCTTCCCGATGCGGAAGAAGAGGCCTCGAAAAGCGGGATTACCGTCCTCTCAGGAAACATCATTTACGAGCTTTTGGAAGCCTTCGACAAATGGAGAGAAGCCAAACAACGGGAGGTGAGGGAGAAGAAGTTGGAGGGACTCATCAGACCAGCCAAGTTCTCCCTCAAACCAGGTTATGTGTTCAGGAGGAGTGATCCTGCCATCGTAGGGATTTCCGTCTTGGGTGGTGTGCTCCGCCCGAAGTATCCGGTGATGAGGAAAGACGGCAAACCGGTGGGAAGGATCAAAGAGATGCAGAAGGAGAAAAAGAGCGTGGAGGAAGCCAGGAAGGGGGATGAGCTGGCCGTCTCCATAGACGAGGCGGTGGTGGGGAGGAACATCAAGGAAGGGGACATCCTCTTCACGGATATTCCCAAAGACCATGCCCTAAAGCTTCAGAGGGAATTGAGGGACTTGTTGAGCGGGGATGAGCAGGAAGTTCTGGATGAAATCATCTCCATTAAACGCCGGGAGGATCCCAACTACGGGATCATGTAGTCTAGACCCTCTTCAACCCAGCAAACTTTTGTAGGAATTCTCTCGCTTCCGAAAGGGTTAGCTCGTGCTCCTTGTAAAGATGGGGCACCAAAGTGGGAATGGAAATTCTTTTGTCACAGAGCGGGCACTTCACCCTTTCCCAGGCAGGTGGGGAAATCACCTCCCTCTTCCTCCCCTCGGCGAAAGCTGGGGAAGGTTCAACCAATGGGCTTCGACATCCAACATCCCCAACCCCCGAGCATTTTCATTATTTTTTTCGGAAGCCCCCATAAATAGCTTTGGTATACCAAACGAAAGGGAAGGAACCTATATAGAGGAGAAGTCCCCACAAGGCTAGGATGTTCAAAGTAGTAATCGGTGATCCCAAAACGGGAAAGAGTTACCAGATAGAGCTGAAAGAGCCTTCCTCCAGAGCCTTAATAGGGAAGAGGATAGGAGATACCTTCGATGGAAGTTTGGTGGGTCTGCCGGGATTCGAGCTCCAAATAACTGGGGGAACCGACGTCAACGGTTTTCCCATGAGACCGGATGTGCCCGGACCTGGGCACCAAAGGGTCCTTCTCTCCCGGGGCCCAGGCTATCGACCCAAGAAGAAGGGGGAAAGGAGGAGAAAGAGGGTCCACGGATGCGTAGTTGCCGAAGACATCAGGCAGTTAAACGTGAAGATCGTTAAGTACGGGGAAAAGCCCGTGGAAGAACTCCTGAAACCCCTGCTGGAGAAAAAGGAAAAGTCCTAATCCCCCTTTGGGAAGGATTAAAGCCTCCAAAATCTAAGAAAGTAAGCCGGGGTGGCCCAGCCAGGTACGGCGACAGGTCCCCAGGACCCGCCAAGGGTTGCTAACCCGTTGGCGCTTACGCGCTTCCTGGGTTCAAATCCCAGCCCCGGCGCCTCATTCCATCACAACGGTATTTAACTTGGGGATGAAAAAAGGGCTTGATGCGTCTTACGGGCTCCATCATCTTCCAGTATTTCTACGATTGCGGCGGGGAGGTAAAGCTGGATCTCGTCCCAGCAGAGAAGCTGGGTCTCGTCGAACAGAGGCCAAAGAGGAGAATGAGGATTCTAGCCCCCAAATACGAGCATATAGGCCTCATACCCCTTGTGGGAAAACTGGGTACCCTCCAGGTGAACGGTCACACGTTAGAGGTGGAAACAAAAATTTTTCCTGTGGGAACCATAGAGATTTCTTTCATCCTGAAGTTCGAGAAAACGGGTGTGGATTTCCTGGTCCGGCTCATAGGTCTGGATGAAAAAAAGGTAAGGGTGGAGGAAGAAGAGACAGAATTGGGAGAGATAGCGAGGAAATATTTCGAGGAAATTAGGAAAAAGATCAGGAAAGCCATAATCTCTCCCTACGAGGGACTGGGCAGGCCCGAAACCTACACCATCGTCCTGATTTCCCGCTCCGACCCACCCCTTTCCGCCCAGGATTTCCTCACCAAGTTCAGAAGACAAACCGCTGGCTTGCTCAGGGGAGAGATAGAGTGGAGGTACCTGAGCAGAAAAGAAGTGGATGATGCTCTCAGATCCTTCCTGACCTACTCCGACAAAGATCTCGTGCTCGTGGACTGGTATTCTGCCCTCATCTACGAGCAAGAAGGATATGCGGACGATTATATCAGGATGATCGAGCTGGCTAAAATCCAACTCCTCGAGCTGAAGACCTATGATTTCATTTTAGACTTGGAAACGGAAAAAGCCTACAGCACTTTGAGGACCATCTTTCCGAAGAGGATGGGTGTCAGATGGGGAAGCAAATCCTACCAGGAACTCATGAAGACTTCCAGCGAGTTAGCAGAACTCAGGGTTGAGATCATGGAATACGTGGGGGATTTGAGAAACATCTTGAAGTTCACGGGAGAATGGTACCTGGGCAAGCTCTACCGGCTCGCCAGCGAACGTTTCAGGATCTCGGAATGGCTTTCTTTGGTGGACAAGAAATTGGATCAACTCCAAGAACTTTACGCCATGGCCATGGAAAGGGTGGATGCACAGCATGCCAGTTCCTTGGAATTTCTCTCCCTCCTCCTCATAGCAGCCATCGTTCTCCTGGAGGTAATAATGATCCTCAAAATGTAATAAACCATTTTTCCCCAGTTAAAAGGGGCCCGTCGTCCAGCGGTAGGACGCCACGCTTACAACGTGGAGGTCCTGGGTTCGAATCCCAGCGGGCCCATCTCTTTACTTATAGCCTCCAGCGAGAACTTAAGAGGTGAAGAACATGAGCGACCGCGCCGATGTGGGTATTCCCGGAATGAATGAAATCTTGAACGGTGGAATACCGAGGAGAAACATCGTTCTACTTTCGGGGGGTCCAGGAACAGGTAAATCCATCTTCGGGCAACAATTCCTCTACGCTGGCTTCAAACTCAAGGAACCCGGAATTCTGGCGACATTAGAAGAGCATCCCGTCCAAACTAGGGTAAACATGGACCGCTTTGGATGGGAGCCCAGGAAGTTTGAACAGGAGGGCATGTTTGCCATTGTTGATGCCTTCACCTCAGGGATAGGAGAAGCCGCCAAAAGGGAGCGCTACGTTGTAAAGGACCCAGACGACCTCTCAACCTTTCTGGATGTTCTCAGGCAAGCCATCACGGATTTGAATGCCCAAAGGGTTGTCATAGACTCCATCTCCACGCTTTACATGAGCAAACCCGCCCTCGCCAGATCAACCGTGATGCTCATAAAAAAGGTTCTCGCGGGGCTAGGCTGCACAGGCTTCTTAGTGTCCCAAGTCAGTGTTACGGACCGTGGATTTGGAGGTCCGGGCGTCGAACATGCCGCAGATGGTATCATAAGGTTGGATTTGGATGAGGTTCAAGGAGAACTCAAGCGCTCAATAATCGTCTGGAAGATGCGCGGTACCAGTCACTCCATGAAGAGACATCCCTTTGAAATAACCAGCAAGGGCATAATCGTTTATCCGGAGAAAACCGTGAGGATTACCCCACGAGGTTTTCTGGAAGGAGGAAGCCCGGGACCATGAGCGAACTGGAAATCCCCTTAAAGCCTTTGGGCAGAGAGGATATTCAAAAACTTGAAGCCATCCTCTTCTTGGGGACTGTCTCCAGACAAGATGTGATGGAAAAAGTGCGTGGTGTCGATCCAAAATCCCGTCTTACCTGGATTGATTCCCTCTCCGTAGCAGCAGGGGCACTTGCGAGGGAAAAGGCTGGCATGACCCTTTCCAAGATAGCCGACGAACTGGCAAGAGGAGAACAGACCATAAGATTACACTTGACGGGGAAAACCGAGGCCGGAAAACTGGTGAGGGAAACTTACGAGATGCTTTTACGTGGCGAAAAACTCTCTTTCTTTTTCTGGACTGAATCCAAGGAGGAGGGACTGAAACTCGAACTCGAGAAGGAAAGAAGGGAAAAAATCGAACTCCAAGAAAAACTCAACAGACTGCAAGAAAGGCTCGAACAAATCATGAGAACACTGGAGGAAGTTTTGCGTCAACTAAAGAACCTCTCTTGAATTCTTCTATTTCCCAGTGAGGGCTCTAACCAGTCTACTCACCATTTCATCCTTTCCCCTTTCTCCAGAAAACCCATAAGGTGGTCCGGCCTTTCCCACCAAAACCTCCGCAAGACCTTGGATGGCCAAGGAAGCTTTGCACTCGGGATCGTAAACTACCACCGGTACCCCTTCCCTCTCGGCTTCCTGGACGGTGGGATCCTCCGGTATCTCGGCCAATACCGGTACGGCTCCCAGCGTATGTCCCATGAACTCCTCCACTTCCCTCGTGGAAAGATCCGCACTCTTACCCGTTCTATTCACCACCACTCCCCTCGTCCAAGAACCTAGGACATTCGCCAACCTGATCGTCTTGTAGCAATCCACCAAACTCGTGTAGGTGGGATTACAAACGGCTATCATCTCCCTCGCGGCCGCGATGGAGAGGATGGTAGCATCCTGAATACCCGCAGGGGCATCTATGAGAAGGAACTCCGTTTCCCCCAAAATCTTCCTCACCACTTCCTCCACCCTCTCCGGTCTGATCTTGAAGAGGGCCTCGTGGGCCTCCTCGAAACGAAAGCCCGTTGGTATCACCTTTATACCGTAATTGTGGTAAACGGCTTCTTCCACCTCAGCCCTTCCCATCAAGACATCCAACAAGTTCGTTCTGAACTTGGTGAGTCCCATTACGATGGAAAGGTTCGCCATGGCCAGGTCTCCATCCAAGATGGTCACCTTCTTCCCCAACATTCCCAGCGCCACCCCCAAATTGGCAGTCATGGTGGTTTTGCCCGTGCCTCCTTTCCCAGAGGCTATGGCGATGGAGCGATGACTCTTCTTCACCAACCCATCCCCTGAAAGTTTGAACGAAGGGGATTTATAAAAACAAAACTTCACCCCTTCAGGTATTCCCTCACGGGACTGAAGAGCTCGATAAGGCCCTCTGCAACCGCGGGCTTCAGATCTGCGGGGTGTAGTTCACCGCTGGAATATCTTTCCCTCAATTCCCTGACTTCCCTTAGAAAAATGGTTCCTCCGTGTTTTTCCGATCTCCGAACTTCCATCCCTCCCAACCTGGAAAGTACCAAGTGCTCCGCATACTCAACCACGGGATTTCCCTCCACCACCTTTGGAGGACAGAAGGCCTTCTGGACTTTCTTCCTTATTTCCTCAGGGGTATCATCAACCGCTATGAAATTCCCTTTGGAAGAGGACATTTTGACATCCCCATCCAGACCGTGGAGCAAAGGCATGTGCACACAAACGGGCTTTTTGTAACCCAACTTCTCCAGTTTCTCCCTTGCCATCATGTGGACCTTCCTCTGATCCTCCCCTCCCACCGCTACGTCCACACCCAAATGGGCTATGTCCACGGCCTGCATGAGAGGATACAGCACTTGCGCCACGTCTGGATTCTCGGCCTTTCTGGCTATTTCGGCCATTGCCCTTCTAGCCCTCAGTAGGGTAATATCTGTAGACATCCTCAAAACGTCCATCATGTACTCGCGACTGAGCTGAAACTCCGATCCCAACCTATACTCCGTCTTTCCCGGATCCAGGCCTAATCCTACAAAACACTTCTTATTGTATTCAGTGATTTCCCTTATCTCTTCCAAGGTGCCCTTGTGGTTGAGGTAAGCGTGGAGATCCGCTAAGAGCACTATAACCCTTGCTCCTTCCTTTAAGAAGTCCAACAATTTGAAGGCGGTGAGGGCATGGCCACAATGGATCTTTCCAGAGGGTTCGTATCCACAGTAAACCGTGGGCTTTCCCCTCATAACCTCCTTTAATTCCTCCTCTGTCACCACTTCCGAAGCTCCCCTTCTTACCCTTTCGTAGGCGTCCATCAATCCCCTTCCTTCCGCAAGGGTAAAAACGGTTTCAAGGGGATAATTCCCCACCGTCACCTATTGCCCAAGAGAACTTTTTCCGAAGGGACTTCGAATAAATTTTTTCCACTCCATATCCTACCTTCTTAGCCCAGAAGACGTAGATCCTGGGATCGATGTAGGAGTTGAGGGAAGTTCCCAAGTTGAAATCCCTTATCTCACGCTCCAATTCGAGTCTGAGTTTGAGTTCCCTTATCCTTTCCTTCAACTTCCTCATCCTTTCCTCTTTCCTCTTTCCCCGTTGGGACTTCAACTCCCTCATTTTCTGTTCCAGCTGCTTTATCCTCTCCTTCATCCTTTCTATCTTCTTCCTCCATCCCGCAGGAATCTTGCGCTTGTGGTTGAGCTCTTCTGCCGCCTTCAAATTGGCTATCTTGGCAGCATACTTCTTTTCCATCTCCGTGCTCTCCTTTCCCACCCCACTCTTCTTCAGTTCTTCCTCCACTACCCTAGAGGCATGGTAGGTACGGAAGACCTTAGCCGTTAAACCCGGCATCACCTCTTCCAAGAAAGAATTCACGTCCTCAGAACTTATTCCAGGGAAAATTCTTTCCCCACCCATCCTAGCAAATTCTCTGAGGTTTCTGAGGACCTCGGGAATGGGTACCAGACTCTTGGACCACCTAACATGATCCTTCCCCAAAAAGCTGAATTTCACCTTTGGTCCATCGAATTTTAAGTGCTGGGGACCCAAGGTGGTGGCCCCTACCGTGTTCCTTTCCTCCCTGTCCCTTTCATCACCTACTCTCAACTTCAATTCATCTATGAGATAGCAAACGGTAGCCACCATCCTCCGCTTTAGGTCGGGATGGGAAAGATTCTTTCTTATGTGTTCCCTAACCTTTTCTATCCTCTTTCCCAATTCCCTAGCACGATCAAACTTTTCCCTTTCCCTCTCCTGCTTTAGGGGAAAGGTATCGGAAAGCCAAACATATTTCATCTTGCCCGTAAGCTTGTCCCTCCATTTCGCGATCCAGAGAGCTTCTGGATCCCATTCCCTTCCCCCCCACTTCCTCCCTTCTGGTGCCTCGGGCATGGGTGCATCTGGGGAAAGGTTCAGGATGATATCCTCGTATTCCACTCTGGGTTTCCATCTTCCCCTCAGGGGATGTTTCCCCCTACCCAAAAACACACAAGGAGGTTCAACCGTGTAGTTCTTTACCTCCACCTTCTCTCCGTTTACCCAAGCTACTCCCCACCTTTCCTTATTAGCCTCCCTCAGTTTCTTTCTCTCTTCAGCCAACTTCTTGCGCTCTTCCTTCGTCATCGACTCCTTTTTTCTTTTTTCCTCTTCGAGCCACTTCAAAACGGGGGAGAAATCGAAATGTTCGAAATCTGTATCCTTGGGAATACCTAAGGCCTTGCAAAAATCGGAGAGGAAATTCCTCACAAAAACCTTGTCCTCACCCCTCCCGGCAAGGAGATGTCTTCCAAAGGCTACCGCCATTTCTTCTTGGGTGGGGGTCAGATCCCTTCTTTCCCCCTTGTAGAAAATGTACAACTGCTTTGGCTCGTAGGTGGGAATCATCACCCCCCGATGGACGAGGGATTTCACTTCGAAGTTCTTCTTTTCCATCCTCTTTCGAAAAACTGGAAAGATTAAAAAAGGTTAGGACCTACCCCTCTGTTTCCACTGGAGGACTGCCTCCTTCCACTTTTCGTACTGCCTTTGTTTAGCGGGGGTTCTGAATCCTCCCTCTAAGAATTCCACGAGCATTATGACTTCCTTTTTCTTCCTAATCTCCCAGCGATAGAGCCTCCCAACTTTTCTTACTTCCCCTAATCCCGTTAGATCTCTCAACAACAAAAGGGGCTCCCTTTCTTTTTGGCTGAGAAAAAAAACTGGATTTTGATAGAGCTTGTCCTTCATCCTCACCATGTTAAGGGTGAAGCTACCCTTAGCCTCCAAGTATCCCAAGATCCAATCCCTCTCTTTTTGGTACATTTGTATCAAAAATTTGGGCAAAGAGTATTTAATAGTTCCAGTGGAAACGATGGGGTCCCTTAGGGATTTATAGGATAAGGACCAAAAAAGAAAAGAGGTCGATGTTCGAAGGGGACTTCTTCGAGAGGATTAAAAAAATGGTGGAGGAAATGGAAAGGAAAACAGAAGTTCAAGTCGATATTAGGGAGTCCAACGCTTCGCAGGTGAAAGTTCGGAGGAGAGTTACGACTTTTCCTGAGGGAGAAATAAAGGGAACGCTAGAAACCGAGTACATGTGCGTGGAGAAGCCAAGGGAAGTGATTTTCTGTATGCGCATTCCTGGAGTGGGGAAAGAAGGGGTGGAGATAAGGAGGAGGGGAAAGGCCATCGAAATTGTGGCGAGGAGGAGGGATGGTAACGCTTACTTCTCCACCTTTGAACTTCCCAAGAACGCCGTTCCAGAGGAGCGTGTTTTGAGGATAAAGGGAGGTCTTCTGGTTTTGATCATACCGAAGAGGAAGAGGATTTAGAAGTTGGAGGGGGAAAAATCCTCGTCAGACTAGAACTAGAGCTAGAGGATATACCCGGACAATTGGTGAAGGCCTTAGAACCCATTTCCAAGTTCGGTGGCAACATAAGGAATGTAGTACACAAGAGGGAGAAAAAGACAAAACTGGGCTTGGTTCCAGTTACCGTAATCCTAGAGATAAGCGATAGAGGGAGGTTCAGAAGGATGCTTTCAGAACTGAAAGCGAAGGGAATAAGAATAACCCATGTAGGGGAGAGGGAGGAACTCAGGAAGAGGATAGTGTTGATAGGGGGGAAGATGACCGTGGAAGACTTAAGGGAGATAACGGAAAGGATGGAGGGTACAGGAGCTAAGGTTTCGGACATGAGGCTCTCTATGGGGGAGAAAGAAATGGCGGTTCGCCTGAGCCTCAACGGCAGAGATGAAAAGGTTCTGGAAGAGGCTCTCTCCCTCTTGGAGAGGATTTCGGAGGAAAGGGGACTCCTTTTCCTGAAGGCTTTGGAGGAAAAGGCTTGAAATTCATCATCGTAGGTTTTGGGAATTTGGGGAAGGGTTTGATTAAGGCCCTTTCTCAGAAGAAGGAATTCCTAGAGAAGAGGTACGGACTTTCTCCTAAGGTCAGCGCAGTGGTGGATGAATATGGAGCCGTTATCAAAGAGGAGGGATTTTCCTTCAAGGAACTCTTGGAGCTTGTGGAGAAAGGAAGAGTGGTGGGAGGAAAAAGGATGAGTGGGAGAGAGGTAATAAGGGAGGTAGAGGGAGAAGTGGTTTTCGAGCTTACCCCCACGAACATAGAGACGGGTGAGCCTGGTTTGACCCATATAAGGGAGGCCATGCTCTCCGGAAAACACGTGATTACCTCGAACAAGGGCCCGCTCGTGGTGGCCTTCAAGGAGCTGGAAGAACTTTCCAAGAAGAAGGGTGTAGAGTTTAGATACTCTGCTTCCGTTGGTGGAGCCATACCGGTAATCAGCCTGGCCAAGAAAATCCTCACCGGGAACAAAATCTTGGCCATAAAGGGGATTTTGAATGGTACGACCAACTACATCCTAACACGCATGAGTCAGGAAGAAGTCCCCTTGGACATAGTCCTCAGGGAGGCCCAAGAATTGGGAATAGCCGAAAAGGATCCCAGCCTGGATTTGGAAGGTGTGGATACGGCCTGTAAAATAACCATTCTAGCCAATGCAGTGCTTGGAAAGAATGTGAAACTAAAGGACGTGAAGAGGGAGGGGATAACGAGGATTACGCCCCAGATGATGCGCTTGGCTCACGAGGCGGGCTTCACCATCAAGTTGGTAGGGATGGCAAGTGAGAAAGTCCTAGAAGTCGGGCCGAAACTCGTGCCCCTTCACCATCCGCTCGCTGTAAGCGGGACGCTCAACGCTGTTTCTTTGGAGCTTGATCTCGCTAGGGAAATAACTATCACGGGCTTTGGAGCAGGACCACAGGAAACTTCAAGCTCGCTTCTGGGTGATTTGGTGGACATCCACCAAACCTTGATGGGAAAGGGTAAGTGAGTCTTACAAGGATATTAACTCAGGAGAAGAGGAAGAAAGATGAAAGCCTGGTTTGAATATCAATGCATAGAATGCGGGGAAAGAAGGGATCCGCAAGAGAAGCTTTACCAATGTCCCCGCTGTGGTGGCCTGCTCGAAATCGAGCTTGACTTGGAGATGGTTTCGGAGAAGGTTGATAAAAGGAGGTGGGAAAGGGAGCCGCTGAGGGTTTGGAAGTACCGTCCCTTCCTTCCTGTGGAGGACGAGAGCAAAATAGTGACCTTGGGAGAGGGGGGAACTCCCCTCTATCGTTGCAGGAGGTTGGAAGAGAAGCTTGGAATAAAGGAAGTATATGTGAAGTATGAGGGGGCCAATCCCACAGGATCCTTCAAGGACAGAGGAATGACGGTAGGAGTCACAAGGGCCCTAGAATTGGGAGCGAGGACGGTGGTATGTGCTTCCACGGGAAATACCTCGGCCTCCCTGGCTGCATACGCAGCAAAGGCAGGACTCAAATGTGTAGTGGTCCTTCCCGCTGGTAAGGTAGCGATGGGAAAGCTGGCCCAGGCCTTAGTTTACGGAGCCAAGGTGGTGGCCATAAAAGGTAACTTCGACAAGGCTCTTTCCCTTTTGTGTGAGATATGTGAAGAGAAAAAAGACTTCTATTTACTCAATTCCCTCAACCCCTTCCGACCCCAGGGGCAAAAGACCATAGGTTTCGAAATAGCCGAACAACTTGGATGGGAGGTCCCCGATAGGGTGATAGTGCCTATGGGCAACTGTGCCAACATCTGGGCCATTTACAAAGGTTTTCTTGAGTTTCGAAGGGTGGGATTGGTAAAAAGCATACCCAAGATGACGGGGATTCAAGCAGAAGGAGCAAAGCCAATCGTGGATGCCATCAAAAAGGGACTGGAAAAGTTTGTGCCGGTGGAAAATCCTGAAACTATTGCCACGGCCATCAGGATAGGGAATCCAGTGAACGGTCCCAAGGCCATAAAAGCTATAAGAAATTCCAATGGTACTGCTGAGAGCGTGACCGACCGGGAGATAGTGGAGGCCCAGCTTTTGCTAGCAAGGCTTGAAGGAATAGGGGTGGAACCGGCTAGTGCTGCTTCTTTGGCGGGATTGAAGAAGTTAGTGGAGGCAGGTGAAGTTGATAGGGATGAAAGGGTAGTTTGTGTGGCAACTGGAAGTGTGATGAAGGACCCAGAAGAGGCTGTGCAAGTCTCGGGAGGTTTAATAGAGGTGGAAGGTAAAAAGGAGGAGATCTTGAGGATGATGGGATGAAGCCCAGAGAAGCCTTCGAGCGGACCTTTGAACTCCTTCGTTTGCATCATCAGTGGATGAAAGAGACGATAAACCTCATAGCCAGCGAAAACGTAACGAGTTTGGCGGTGAGGGAGGCCCTCCTCACAGATTTCCAACATCGTTATGCTGAAGGGTGGCCTGGAGAGAGGGTCTATGCAGGATGCAAATACATAGATCAAGTAGAATTGTTGGGAATAGAGCTGGCCAAGGAACTCTTTGAAGCGGAACATGCGAATGTACAACCTACTTCCGGTGTGGCTGCCAATTTGGCCATGTACACCGCTTTGACGGATCCGGGAGACAGGATGATGAGTCTTGCCATACCTGCTGGGGGGCACATAAGCATGGGTAAGAAAAAGTTGGGTGGGACAGCGGGAGCCGTTCACGGATTGGAAGTGGAGTATTGGCCCTTCGATGAGAAGAAGATGAATATAGATGTGGAAGAGGGTTTGAAAAAGGTCCGAGAAGTAAAACCCAAACTCCTTCTCTTTGGTGGAAGTGTCCTCCTCTTTCCCCATCCTGTGAAGGAATTCAAGGAGGTAGCTGAGGAGATAGGAGCTTACATAGGTTACGACGCTGCACATGTGGCGGGCTTAATAGCGGGCAGGCAGTTCCAGAATCCTCTCAAGGAAGGAGCAGACGTGATGACGTGTAGCACGCACAAGACGCTACCGGGTCCCCAGCATGGGATGATTCTCTGCAAAAAGGAACTGGCAGAAGCCGTTAACAGGGCAGTATTTCCGGGCGTGGTGAGCAACCATCACTTGCATTGTGTAGCAGCCCTCAATGTGGCCCTTGCAGAAATGCTAGAGTTTGGAAGGGAATACGCGGCCCAAATCGTTAAGAACGCCAGAAGACTGGCAGAAGAACTCTACGAGGGAGGGTTGAGGGTGGTAGGTGCCGACTTGGGATTCACTTCTTCACACATCGTCCTCGTGGAGGTGGTAAAGGAGGGGGGAGGAAGGAAGGTGGAGGAGAGATTGGAAAGGGCGAACATCTTAGTGAATCGCAACCTTTTACCCTGGGACATAAGAGAGGGGAGACATTACAAGGATCCAGGTGGAATAAGGTTAGGGGTTTCCGAAGTTACCAGGTTGGGAATGAAAGAGGAGGAGATGGGAAGGATTGCTGAATTCATCCTGAGGGTAGTGAAAGGGGAGAGTCCGGAAAAGGTGGCACAGGATGTTAGGGAATTCAGGAAAGGCTTCACAAGGATCCATTACGCTTTCGATTCCATGGCTGAAGCTTACGAATACATTAAGCTAAGATAATATTTAACTTCGGGTCATCTCTCTCTACTTTTGTTATTGGAAGTGAAACACAGAAGAAAAAGAAGGAGGAGATGGAAAGGAAATGCCTCCAATTTTTATGGAGGTAAAATTTTTTCTCCCCTCAAAAAGGAGAGGACTCTCCATTTCAACCGATGTCGAAATAAGCCTTCATTTTGACCGGAGGCTGAGTGGGGGGGAAAGTGTTGGAAGAAATTACCGCTGAAGTGGGGGAGCTAAAGGAAAAACTGAGGGAATTCTTTTCCCGCAAGAAGATAAGGAGGGAACTAGAGGCGGCTCAAGCCGTAGGAAAAAATTCCCTAGTGGTGGAGTTCGATGAACTCATAGCCCACGGAGAGGGCACCTTGGCTGAGATCCTTCAGGAATCCCCACACTTCTTCTTCAGGATAGCGAACGAGGTGTTGGCGGAAGAAAGCGGTAATCCGAAGATGCAGTTGAGGGTAAAAGGTGCAGGACAGACTATCAGGATCCGCAACCTGAGGGCAGAGCATGTTGGTAAGTTCATACAGATCGAGGGCATCCTCACGAGGGCCAGCGAAATAAAGCCAGAGATAAGGGAAGCCCTTTTCAGGTGCTTACATTGCGGCGAGCTTAACTCCGTTCCCCAAAGCGAAGAGATTTTCAGGGAACCTTTGAGTTGCCAGAATCCAAACTGTAGAAAGAGAGGACCCTTCAAACTGGAAGTTGAAAAGTCGGAATTCAGGGATTGGCAGAGTCTCCGGGTTCAAGAAAGACATGAGGAACTAAGGGGTGGACGTATGCCGATGATGCTGGATTGTATCGTGAGGGATGACTTGGTCGATGTGGCCGTTCCGGGAAACCATGTGGTGATGAGTGGAGTTTTGGAAGTCTTCCAAGAGAGCTTCAAGCAGAAAAAGATGAAGACTTTCAGGAAAGTACTTTACGTTTCCTATTTGGAAGTGTTGCAAAAGGGAGTGGAAGAAACGGAACTCTCCGAGGAGGATGAGAAGAAAATAAAGGAAATGATCAAGGATCCAGAACTTTACCAAAAAATCATCAAATCCATAGCTCCCAGCGTTCACGGGCATGAGGCCATAAAAGAAGGAATAGCCCTGATGCTTTTTGGCTGCGATCCTCTCGAACTTCCGGACAGGACCAGGATAAGGGGAGACATCCACATCCTCTTAACGGGCGATCCGGGTGTGGCCAAGAGTATGTTACTATCCTGGACGGCGAACGTGGCTCCAAGGGGACTCTATACTTCCGGGAAGAAGGCAACGGGGGCAGGACTGACGGCTACAGCGGTAAGGGATGAGCTTGGTGGGGGGTGGACTCTGGAAGCCGGGGCTCTGGTGATAGCGGACGGCGGTGTCGCATGCATAGACGAATTCGACAAAATGTCTGATGAAGATAGGAGTGCCATCTTGGAGGCTCTGGAACAGCAGACGATTTCCGTGGCCAAGGCGGGGATAGTGGCAACCCTTAACTCGAGGACTTCCGTGCTCGCTGCTTCCAATCCTAAGATGGGAAGGTTGGATCGCAACCGCAACTTGGTACAGCAAATTGGTTTGGAGCCCGTGATCCTTTCCAGGTTTGATCTCATCTTCATCATGAGGGACGAACCACATGGGGAGACGGACAAGAAAATAGCTAGACACATGTTGGAGCTGCACAGGAAGCCTGAGATAGCCAAGCCACCCATCGATTCCGAAACCCTGCGGAAGCTCCTCATTTACGCCAGAAAATACATCCATCCCAAGCTGAAGGGGGAAGGAGTGATCAAAAAGATAGAGGATTTCTATGTGAAGTATAGAAGCGCAGCGGAGAGGGGAGAACCGGTTCCCATCACACCAAGACAGTTGGAATCTCTCATCAGGTTGTCGAAAGCAAGCGCTAGGATGCATTTCAGGGAAGAAGTTACGGAAGAGGATGTGAGTAGAGCGATAGCCCTCCTCTCCAAATACTTACACGAGGCTGGGATAGACACCACCACCGGAAAAATAGATGTGGACATCATTCTCACGGGGAGACCCAAGAGCCAGAGGGACAAAATCCAGAGGGTGATGGACATCATAGGGGAAGTTGAAAACAAGCATGGAGGCATGGCCCCCATCGAAGAAATCCTGCGCAGGGCCAAGGAAGAGGGAATAGAGGAGAACTTCGTGCACAGGGTGATAGAAGAGGAGAAGAGGGAGGGTTTGCTCTACGAGCCAAAGACGGGATACGTGACGAGGGTGGTGAAGGGATGAAGGTCCCTTGTGTGATTAAGGGAGATTTTGAACTGGATTTGGGAGGAGGACCCTCCTCTTGGAGGGAAGGTGAGAGGGTAGAGCTGGAGCACTGGCAGTTCAGAGTGTTGAGGAAACATGGTTTGGTCGAACCCCTTCATCCACTGGGTCTTGCTGCCGTGCGTAAGCTGTTGCTTTCCGAGAAGAAACAACCCGGCTTGCAACCCCTCCAACAGGGTTTCTACCATCAATTGGCCGAAGAGATGGAGTATCTCAGAGGGAGCGAAGAGGGAGAAGAATTCAGGAAGGCGGTGGAAGATTTTTTGGAAGTACGCCTGCAGAAGCTGGTGCGTTTCTCTCTCTTTCCCTCGCAGGCAAAGGGGGCTTTACCCGAAGAGAAGGTTTTGCTCGAGGAGCTGGCTGGAAAGATAGAGGAATGGAGGAGATGGATGGGAAAAAGACTGGGGGTGGGAGGAAGTGAGGGGTGAACTCTTCAAAAATTTGGTGGAAAGGAGCCCAATCTTCAAGAATCGCGAACTCCTCCGGCCAAGTTATCTCCCGGAAAGACTTCCCCACAGGGAAAAACAAATAGAGGAGCTGGCGAGGATCCTCTCCTCACCCCTTAGGGGCGAAACTCCTTCCAACGTCTTCATCTATGGAAAGACGGGAACGGGAAAGACCGCCACCGTGAGGTATGTGATTGGGGAGCTGGAGAGGGTGGGAAGGGAGCTGAACCGTGAGATAAGGGGGATTTATCTTAATTGCGAGAGGGTGAATACCAGGTACCGCATCCTCGCCACTTTGACCAACTCCCTCTCCGAAGGAAATCCCGTTCCCACCACTGGGTGGCCTTTGGATATCCTTTACGAAAATTTTTTGAAAACACTTGACTCCAAGGAGCGTGCCGTGATCATAGTAATGGATGAGGTGGATCGTATGGTGATGAGAAAAGGAGACGAAATCCTCTACGATCTCACCAGAATAAATTCTGAGCTGGAAAGGGCAAAGGTGAGCGTGATTGGGATTTCCAACGATGCGAGGTTCACCCACTATCTGGATCCTCGCGTGAAGAGCAGCTTGGGGGAGGAGGAGCTGGTATTTCCACCGTACGATGCCCTACAGTTGAGGGATATTCTAGAGGAGAGGGCTTCTGAGGCTTTCCACCCAGGAGTTTTGGGAGAAGGGGTTATCTCCCTCTGCGCAGCCCATGCGGCTAGAGAGCACGGTGATGCCAGGAGGGCACTGGATCTCCTAAGGGTAGCTGGGGAGCTGGCGGAAAGGGAAGGAATGGACTCGGTTACGTTGGACCATGTTAAGAAGGCCTATGAAAAGCTGGAGGAGGACAAGGTGGTGGAGCTAGTCCGCACCCTTCCCACGCAGTCCAAGGTGTTGCTCCTCAGTCTCCTGCTCCTAGCCCAGAGGGGAATGGAAAAAGTGACTACGGGTGAGGTGTATGAAGCTTATCGGAGGGTAGCCCTTCAGGGTGGCATGGACGTCCTCACGCCGCGGAGGGTGGGGGACCTCCTTTCTGAGCTGGACATGCTGGGGATCATCAGCACTAGGATCATCAACAGTGGGAGGTATGGGAGGACCAAGGAGATTTCCCTCAACTTTTCTGTTCTTCAGCTCAAAAAGATCCTAGGGGAGGAGGAGAGGTTCCTTTCCACTTCCCTTTCTCTTCCCCACCAGACCAAGCTCTTCTAGGGGGATGGAATGGACGGGGAAAGTCTGGTAAAAAGGTTCCAGGAAGCCCAAATGTGCCTCACTCCCGAGGCCCTTCAGTTGCTGGAGGAAAGGAGGGAAGAAGAGGTGGAGAGAGTACTAGAAGCCCTCAGGGGGAAGGAATTCATAGTCACTTTGGAGATGGTAAAAAAGATCCTAGAACCAGCTTCCAAATTCTCCCGAGAAGGGATCGGAGAAGTCTCCCACACCAGTTTCAAGCCCCTAGCAGCTGAGGTGGAGGACAGGGTAGAGGTTCTGAGAGATGTTACAGGAAAGAGCTATAGCCGCGGTGAGGTGAGGGATTTTCTCAACCTTTTCTTGGACAGGTACAGAAGGCTGAAGGAGCTCCTTAGGGAAAGGAGCGATTACGCGGATCCTCTTCCCCTCAAGGAACTGGCGACCCTTGAGGAGGGGGAATTGGTTAGGGTGGTAGGGATGGTGGCTGAAAAGAAAGAAACCCCAGGGGGACATTTGGTAATCAAGTTAGAAGATCCAACGGGACAGGCGGCTGTTTGGATTTTCAGGGGTAAAAGCGAGGAGCTCTGGGAAAAGGCTGCAGAAGTAATACCGGATGAAGTGATAGGGGTAGAGGGAACGGTACGTTCTGGGGACAAACTTCCTAGGATCGTGGCCAGGGATATAGTCTGGCCGGACCTGCCCATGAGGGAGCATCCCACGATGGCCGAAGAACCAGTCTGTGCAGTACTCCTTTCGGATTTGCATATCGGTAGCAAGATGTTTTTGAGGGAAGTTTTTGAAAGGTTCCTCAACTGGTTGGAGGGCAAGGCGGGAAATGCTTCCCAGAGAAACCTAGCGAGTAGGACAAAGTATGTGGTGGTGGCTGGTGATTTGGTGGATGGAATAGGGATTTATCCCCAACAGGAGGAGGAGCTATACCTCCACGACATCTTCAGGCAATACGAGGAAGTAGCTAGGTTGTTGGAGAGGATCCCCGATCACATTAAGCTTATCCTTTCACCAGGAAACCATGATGCCGTCAGACCCTCCGAACCTCAGCCGGCGATTCCAAAAGAAGTGGCAGGCAGACTCTACGAACTGAATTCGGTGATGGTGGGAAATCCCGCCTGGATTTCCCTGCACGGTGTGAAGTTCCTGATTTATCATGGAAGGAGTTTCGACGATTTGGTCTCCATCCTTCCAGGAAGTAGCAGGAACGATATTTCTTCCATGATGGTGAGACTCCTAAAAAAGAGGCATTTGGCTCCCATGTACGGTGGAAAAGTGGCCATGGTACCCGAGGAGAGGGATTTTCTGGTCATAGACGAGGTTCCCGACGTGCTCCATTGTGGCCATATCCACATCTCTGGATTGAAGAAGTACAGAGGGGTCTGGGCAGTCAATTCTGGTACTTTCCAAGGAATGACAAGCTACATGAGGGAGAGAGGAATCGTTCCCACACCGGGAATAGTGACGGTGATAGACCTCCAGAAAAACCAACCCTCGGTGATGCGTTTTGCCTGAGCTCCGTGCCTTGATTCTGGACTTGGATGGGGTGGTCTATGTGGGGGATACCCCCGTGGAGGGCACGGCCGAGTTCTTGGGGAGGTGGAGGGAAAGGGGGAAGAAGGTGATGTTCGTTACCAACAATTCCTCTCTTTCCAGAGAGGACTATGTGAAGAAGTTGGGGAGGATGGGGATCGAAGCCTCTCCTCAGGAAATCCTCACTTCTGGTTACCTCGCCGCCGAATACCTCCGCCGAAGGATGCCGGATGCCAAGGTTTACGTAGTGGGGGAAAGGGGTCTCGAGGAAGAATTGAGGAAGGCAGGAATGAAGGTATTGAAAAGGGAGGATGTGGACTGCGTGGTGGTGGGGATAGACAGGAACTTCGATTATCGGAAATTGGAGCGGGCCCTGAGAGCCTTGCAGAGGGGGGCAAAGTTTCTGGCTACCAATGCTGACCCTACCTATCCCACTGAGAGAGGACTGCTTCCTGGAGCGGGGGCCATTGTTTCAGCCCTCTCCTTTTCCTCGGGTAAGAAACCTCTGATTTTAGGAAAACCCTCTACCCGAATGTACAAAATGGCCCTCCGCCTTTTGGGAACGAAACCGGAGGAAACGGGGGCGGTGGGCGATAGGTTGGATTTGGACGTGGTGCCAGCCAAGAAACTGGGGATGTTTTCCATTCTGGTTTTGAGCGGAGTGACCAAGAGGAAGGATCTGGAAGGACTGGGAAAGGAAGAGAAACCCGACTTAGTTTTGAACAGGATCTCGGACATGGTGGTGGAATGAGAGTGGTGATGAGTCCCTCCATGGAAGCCTACTTCACCGAGATAGAGCGAAAAGTGGAGGAAGCCTACGAGATAGCCCGCAAGGCCAGGAGTCTTGGAAAGGACCCGGAATTGGAACCCGAGATACCCCTGACGGATGACATGGCTTCTAGGGTGGAGGAAATAGTGGGTCCCCCGGGAGTGGCACGGGTGATAAGGGAACTGGAAGAGAAAATGCCCAGGGAAGAACTGGCTTTGAAAGTGGCGGAGATGATTGTCGATGGGAGCTTGGGGGGAGAACTGGATGAAGAAAAGAGGGCTGAGCAAGCCCTGCGTACTGCTTTGGCCATCATCACGGAGGGAATAGCGGTAGCTGCACCCTTGGAAGGACTGACGGGAGTGAAGATAGAAAAGAATCCGGATGGAAGTCGGTACCTGGCCCTTCACTTTTCCGGCCCCATAAGGTCGGCAGGTGGAACGGCTGCAGCACTGGCGGTGCTGACGGGTGATTTCGTCCGAAGAAAACTCTTTTTGGACAGATACAAGCCCACGGAAAGAGAGGTGGAGAGATTCGTAGAAGAGGTGAACCTCTACTCTTCTGAGATTTCACACCTGCAGTATACTCCCAGTCCCGATGAGATCAGGTTGGCGGTTCGCAATCTTCCGGTGGAAATCACGGGAGAACCCACGAACAGGGAAGTGATGGTAACGGCTTATCGCGATCTTCCCAGGATTGGACACAATTTTGTTAGAGGAGGAGCCGTTCTGGCTTTAGTTGAGGGAGTGTTACAGAAGGCGCCCAAGATCATGAAGTACGTGAAGAAGTTGGGGATAGAGGGTTGGGATTGGCTGGAGGAACTCGTACAACATCCAGTTTCGGAAGAAGAGGAGGTAGAAGAAGCCAGGTATTTGGAGGAAGTGATAGGAGGAAGGCCTGTTATCTCCTATCCTGGAAGAGCAGGAGGTTTCAGGCTCAGATACGGGAGGGCGAGGAACACGGGTATAGCGGCGGTGGGAGTGCATCCTGCCACCATGGTGATCTTGGAGGGATTCTTGGCCGTGGGGACACAACTCAAGCTGGAGAGACCGGGAAAGGGAGGAGCCGTGGCCCCAGTAGATACGATAGAAGGTCCTACGGTCAAGCTCAGGGATGGTTCCGTCTTGAGGATCTCTTCCGTGGAGGAGGCCGAGAGATTGAAGGGAGAGATAGAGGAGATCCTCTGCCTTGGGGATCTACTGATAGATTTCGGGGAGTTCTTGGAAAACAACCATCCCCTCCTTCCCGCGGGATATTGTGAGGAATGGTGGGCCCAAGAGGTGGAAAAGGTCAGAAAAGAATTTCCGCAAGACCTCTCACCTTATATCCTTCCCCCCTACTCCATTCCTTCCCCCAAGCTGGCCGTGGAAATTTCGGAGAAACTCGGGGTTCCCCTCCATCCCCATTATACCTACCTCTACCACGAAGTGGAGAAAGAAGACCTCCTAGAACTGGCCAGGTGGTTGTGTCGAGGAGAAGCTGAATTTGAGGATGGGGAACTCAAAACCCTGACCCTGCCCTTGGAGGAGGGACCCAAGAGGATTCTGGAGCTTCTCTGTGTTCCGCATCGGGTTGAGGGAAAGAAGGTCAGGATAGAAGAACATGCCTTCCCCCTCTGCAGAACACTTGGTATCCTGAGGGGAAAGGAGCTGACCACGGAGAAACTGGAGAAGGAAGAGGAAGAAGAGGTGATGCCCTTCTTGGAGAAAGTGGCAGGCTTCCCCGTGAGGAAGAAGGCTCCTACATGGATAGGAAGCAAAATGGGAAGACCGGAAAAGGCGAAACCCAGGGAAATGGATCCTCCTCCCCATCTCCTCTTTCCAGTCGGACAGGCTGGGGGACCCACCAGGAGCATCTTAAAGGCTGCCAAGAGTGAAGAGCTGAGGGTTGAGATAGCGAACTTGAAATGTCCTTCCTGTGGCACTTTGGGGATAAGCAGGAAGTGTCCTTCCTGTGGAGCAAAAACGGAGTTTGTGAAGCTCTGTCCAAAATGTGGAAGGCCCACCAAGGGAAGATGCCAGACATGCGGGGTGAGGGAGGAATTCTTCAGCGAGAGGATGATAGACCTGAAGAAGATGCTCGAGGAGGCGGAAAAGAGGTTGGGTGAAAAGGCACCCGAAGACCTGAAGGGAGTGAGGGGGATGAGCAGTGCCTACAAGATACCCGAACCCCTCGAAAAGGGTATCTTGAGGGCAAAGTACGATTTACGCGTCTTCAAGGATGGAACCGTGCGCTTTGATGCTACCAACCTCCCCCTCACCCATTTCTGTCCCAGGGAAGTGGGTGTTCCGGTGGAGCGCCTTAGGGAACTGGGCTACACGAGGGATTATCTGGGGGAGCCCCTGGAAAGGGAGGATCAGTTGGTGGAGCTCAAGGTGCAGGATCTCATCCTCTGCGAGGAGGGGGCCAAGTATCTCCTCAGAGCTTCCAAATTCATAGACGAGCTCCTCCAGAAATTCTACGGTCTTCCCCCCTACTACAGGGCCCAGCGTAAGGAAGATCTCCTGGGCCATTTGGTGGTGGGTCTTTCTCCCCATACCTCCGTGGGTATGGTGGGTAGGATCGTCGGATTCACGAAGGCCAACGTGGGTTATGCCCATCCCTACTTCCACGCAGCCAAAAGAAGGGACTGTGACGGGGATGAAGATGCCGTGATGCTCTTGCTGGATGCCCTCCTCAACTTCAGCAGGAGATTCCTACCCGCGAGCAGGGGAGGCTTCATGGATGCTCCCCTCGTCCTCAACCTCAGAATAGATCCGAAAGAAGTTGACAAAGAGGTTCACAACATGGATACCATGTTCAAATACCCGCTGGAATTCTATGAGGCCACCCTCAAGCAGGCCCATCCCACCGAAGTTTTGGTCTGGATGGAAACGGTGGAGAAAAGGCTGGGAACGGAAGGACAATATGAGGGATTGGGGTTCAACGTTCATACCTCCGATTTGGCCAAGGGACCCCTTACCTCCACCTACTCGGAACTCGAAACCATGGAAGAAAAGGTCATGGCACAGTTGAGTTTGGCTAGGAAGATCAGGGCGGTGGATGAGAGGGATGTGGCTGAGAGGGTGATAGAGCACCACCTCATTCCCGATTTGAAGGGGAACCTGCGTAAGTTTTCCACCCAGCAGTTCAGGTGTACGAGCTGCAACACCAAATATAGGCGCATTCCTTTGGTGGGGATGTGCATCGAGTGTGGAGGGAATTTGGTCCTTACAGTACCTAGGGGTGGGGTGGAGAAATACCTGCGTACCGCCTTGAGGATAGCGGAGGAGTTTGGAGTGAGCGAATACACCAAGCAGCGCCTTAAACTGATGGAAAGCGACATAAAATCTGTCTTCGAAAGCGATGCAGAAAGACAGATGAGTTTGGCAGACTTTCTGTGATTCCAAGATTTTTATCCGCATTAGAGAAAAATGGAAGAATGGAAGAATACAAGAAGGCTAAAAGGGAAATAGAAGAGTATCTGCGTCATAACTGGAAAAAAGCCTTCGAACTTTGGATGGGGTGTTTGGTAGATGCTGGAGAGATAGTGGAATTCGCACCTGCTTTGGAAGTAAGGGAGGATGTGTGGATAGATACCTGCAACACTTTCCTTTACGATACCGGATTTAAATCCGGGAAAAGGGTGGCTCAATGGCTTTGCCGCACCTTCGGTCTGGGCAAGAAAAGCTTGAAAGAAAAAACCATTTATACGGACATTTTTTTCTCGGAGAGCGGAATGGGTGAGATAGTTCTCCTCAAAAGTGAACAGGGAAGAATTTTGAGGTTCAAAGGAGGGAGTTACATAGCCAGGGAAATGGGGAAGGTTGGAAGGAAGGTTTGTTATTACTTGGCAGGTTTCATAGCCGGAGCCACTCAACATTTCACGGGAAAGAACTACAGGGTGGAAGAACTGAGATGTTATTCCAATCGAGATCCACACTGCGACTTCATAGCCAAGCCCTTATCCCCCTAGACTATTATTTTCCAACGATACTAAGTTAGATGGGCCGGGGTAGCCTAGCCAGGTAAGGCGACAGCCTCGAGAGCTGTTGACCCTTTGAGGTCTCGAGGGTTCAAATCCCTCCCCCGGCGCTTCAGAACGGTTCTGGAAAGGTCAAAACCAAAAGTTTTGGTTTAACGGCAGACATTGGAATATTGGAGGGTTTTCCTTTTGATTCTTAAAGTTACGGGGATGGGTAGTTTCATTCTGACGAGGACTTTGGCCATTGTCACAAGTGGGGGGACGAAGACAAGGGAGCAGAGGTGGTAGAGGGTAAAGGGGACCTGTCCCATGAAAGAGACCCAAAGGGGTGCATGTAGGAGAGACCATCCCACGATTCCGGTCCAGAAGTCAAAGAGGAGGATGGCAATTGCCGTGGTGATCAGGGTGGAGCCGAGGAGCTTCACCAATCTCTCGAAGGGGGAAAGTTTGTTATGAAGACCAAGGAGCCAGGCGAAGAGGAAGCCAGTCCATGTGAAGAAGTAGATGGGTCTCAGACCCCAGACGGCAAGATCGGTGAGGAAAACCGGTAGAAGGGCCAGCACCCCAAAATAACGGGTTGCCCATCCCCATCTCCCACCCAAAGGTGGAGAAAAAGAGCCAACGGCCACAACCGTGGGGATTATGAGTTCTAAGTTTGGAAAAGTTATTCCGGAAAGATAGAGGAGCTTGCTTATTCCTACCAGCAGGGTTCCCAAAAGGACGAAGAACTTGAACCTCCATGAAGGAAAAGGTCCCACAAGCTGGATAGTATATCCAATATTTAAATACTTCGAAAAGAGGCGTATTAGGGTGAGGGTCTACCATCTTGCTTGGTCTCCGGCCCTGAGGGAGGTCTACCTTCATTTCCATGGATGTAACTTCCGCTGTTTGGGATGTGTGAGGAAGAAATACCTCTACGACGTGCATCTTTCCGAACCACCTAAGGAAAGGCCACGCTTTCTGAGCCTGGAGGAGGTCTTGGAACTGTTGGAAAGGGCCGATCCCCTCAGGGCCTTCTTGGTGGGTGGAGAACCTACCCTCGATCCACAGCTTCCCTTCCTCTTAGAAGGGCTGGAGAATGGAGGAGTTTCGGTTTATTTGCTAACCAACGGTTATGAGTTGCGGGAGGAGGTGTTAGAAAGAGTGGATGGGGTTTGCGTGGGCCTGAAGGCCTATTCTCCCCTCCTCCACAGATTCCTGACGGGAAAGGATAACAAGAAAGTGTTGGAGAACTTGGTTTGTGTTTACGAGAGGGGTATTCCCCTCTCCGCCGAGACCGTGCATTTCCCAGGTTTTGTGGAGAAGGAAGAAATAGGGAAGATCGCCGAGTTTATCTCCCTTCTGGATGATGGTATCCCCTACCACTTGGATGCTTACCTTCCCGTGAGCGGGAAGTGGAGAGGCTCCTATCCGTGGGAAGTGGAAGAAGCTGCGATGGAGGCCAGAAAGTATCTGAGGAAGGTGACCTATTTCACGGGAAAGGAAAAAACTATCGGGGAGGTGGTGAGTCTTTTCCCCTGAACCCGTTGTAGTCTCTTGGAGTGGTGGAAAGGAAAGCGCCCATGCCCTCTGGCTGGTGTTGAGGGAGGGAAGGATGAATCCGGTGGGCCTCCTCACCGTCTTGACGGAGGGTTATGAAAGGGTGAGCATGCACGGAGTGAGGAGGGAACTGGTGGAGGAACAGGCCAAGGCACTTGGTCTTCCCCTCCATGTAGTCTACCTTCCCAAACAATGTTCGAACGAGGAATACGAGAGAAGGATGGGAGGGATGGTGAGGTGCTTTCTGGAAAGGGGAATAAGGGGCTGGGTTTTTGGAGACGTTTGGCTGGAAGAGGTCAGGAAGTACAGGGAAGAAAAACTGCTCGCGGGAGGGGCGATCGGATACTTCCCCCTCTGGGGGAAGGGGAGCAACAGACTCATGGGTGAGTTCTTGAGTGCCGGCTTCCGTGCCGTGGTAGTGTGTGTGGATGGGAGGGTGCTGAGTCCCTCCTTTTTGGGTAGGGAGGTGAACAGAGACTTTTTGGGAGAACTCCCCGCTTCAGTGGACCTTGCGGGAGAGAGGGGAGAATATCACTGCTTTGTATGGGATGGCCCGATTTTCAAACATCCGGTGCTTTTCGAAAAGGGTGAGATAGTGAAGAGGGGGAACTTCTATTTCTGTGACCTCCTCCCGATCTAAGATTCATTTAACTGGCGACGGGGCTGTTCCCCGGCGTGTGGACGCCCTTTTCATCGCTTCGCTCGAGGGGCCATGGCTACCGGGATGGTGCCCCGTCAAAATTAGTAAGGGAAGGAACGTTTTTTAGTCCGACGGTTAGGGGAAGAGGGATGGAAGTAGTTTATGGACCCGTTTCCTCTTGGCGACTGGGAAGATCGCTTGGAATAGATCCGCTGGGCATGGAGGAGAAAAAGTGTTCTTTCGACTGCTTGTACTGTTCTTCGGGTCCAACGGATGAGAAGACCGTGGAAAGAAGGACATGGGTTTACCCGGAAAGGCTGGAGAAGGAGCTAAAAGAGGCCCTTCGAGAAGTGGAGGCAGAGGTGGTGACCTTCTGTGGGCTGGGGGAACCAACCCTGGCCAAGAACTTGGGTGAGCTGATAGGAGTGGCAAGGAAGGTATCCGATCTGCCGGTGGCCGTTCTCACCAATTCTTCCCTCATGGGTGGGGAGGAGGTTAGGAGGGATCTGGTCAAAGCGGACTTGGTGAAGGGAAAGTTGGATGCTCCGGGAGAGGACTCCTTCAGGGACATCAATAGACCACATCCCGAGGTGAGGTGGAGGAAAATGGTGGAAGGAATGAAAGAGTTCAAGGAAGAGTTCGGAGGGGAGTTCTCCGTGGAGGTGATGGTCATTCCACAGAACATGAAGATGTGTGGGGAAATAGCAGAGATTCTAAAGAAAATAGGTCCAGACGAGGTGCAGGTGAACACCCCCCTTCGTCCGAGCCCGGTGAGACCCCTTCGGAGGGAGGAACTGGAGGAGGTGCTGAAAAGCTTCGAAGGGCTAAACTTTAGATGGGTTTACGGGGAGGGAAGACCAAAGGTGGGGAGAAGAGTGGGTCTCCGAAAGCTTGAGAGACTGAAGAGGGCTAAAGAGGAACAAACTTTTACTTTCCAGGTTTAAGAAAAGAAAAGGGCCGCCGTAGCTCAGCCGGTAGAGCGACCGCCTCGTAAGCGGTAGGTCGTGGGTTCGATCCCCACCGGCGGCTCCACGTCTTTAGAGGAAATTCATTGGTTTGAAACCCTCGGGGAGTTGTTTTACTCTTAGATGGGTGGGTGGGGTCTGTGTTGGGTAAACCTCGAAGGGATCATGGGTCCGAGTCATTCAAGTATCCTGTATGAGGTTGAAAGGGCAGACCTTTTGGGAGGGTGGAGTTCCAACTCTAATATTGGCAATTCAGAGAGAAAAGGATGGAATGTGCCCTTCTAGTGGTGGGGAATGAGATTCTAGACGGGACGGTTAAAGAGGAGAACGCTTCTTGGTTGGCGGGGAGGCTGAACGCCCTCGGGTTCAGGGTGAAGAGAATAGGGGTGGTGGGGGACAACGAAGAAGAAATAGGGAGGGGGCTGGAATGGGTGTTGGAGGGTTCCCATTTCGTCTTCGTATGTGGCGGATTAGGCGGTACTCCGGACGATAGGACCAGGGAGGCAGTGGCGAAGAAGCTGGGAAAAAGACTGGTTCAGCACGAGGGAGCCCGTAGGGAGCTGGAGGAGAAACTGGAGAAACTTCGCCGGAAGGGAGTGGAGCTGAAGGGAGTGGATTGGATCATGAAGATGAGCCAGGTACCTGAAGGGGGAGAGATCCTCAGGAACAGGCTGGGTATGGCTCCCGGCATCAGACTTCCCGTGGGGGAGGCAGAATTGTTCCTCCTCCCCGGTGTGCCGGTGGAGCTAAAGGTGATTTTCGCAGAAGAGGTGGAACCCCTCCTGGGAAAAGGGGAAGAAAGGGAAGTGGTGGAGCTTACTTTTGGTTCGGAAGAGACAAGATTGAGCGGATGGGCGGAAGAGCTGGAGAAGAAGGAGGGGGTTGTCGTGGGGATATATCCCCTCTTTGGAAGACTCCAAGCGAGGATGAGGATCATAGGGAAAGTCGGAGAGGTCGGGAAGATAGCGTGTAAAGTGAAGGAAGAGGCGAGAAGGGAGGGAATTCCACTCTTGGAAGAAAGAAGTTTCAGGCTAGGTTGAGAAGGCTGGTTCGCATCTCACCCCTTTTTCCCTGCATATCCTCTCCACTCTTTCCCTTTCCTCCTTCCAGCTCTTCGAACGGAGGGAGGGGGAGAGGAGGATCCTGAGGCTTTCCGGGGAAAGCTCCTTTAGGGCGTTTCCCAATCTTTCCATCACCCCCCTTTTCAAGTTGAGTTTGTCGTAGATCACTAGGCTTCGAGTGGAAGCGGCCACTTCCACCACTTCCCTTATTCCCTCCTCCGAGTCGGTGAGGGAGGGCAGGAGGGGACCCAAGAAGAGCCAGGTGGTCACCCCCCTGGAGGAAAATTCCTCCAGTATCCTAGCCCTCCTCTTGGGTGGGCTGGCCCTTGGTTCCAGAATCCTGGCGATTTCCTCATCCATGGTGGTGATGGTTACTCCCACCTCTGAGTTTCCCACCGAGAGGAGATCGGCATCCCTGAGGATGAGGTCGGATTTTGTCTGTACGCAAACGGGAAAACCGTGTTCGGAGAGAATACGGAGACACTCCCTCGTGAGTTTGAACCTCGCCTCCAAAGGCTGGTAAGGATCGGTCACCGTTCCTATTCCCACCATTTTTTTTGGTTTTTCCCTCACCTCCCTCTCCAACACTTCGAGTGCGTTGACTTTTACCTCCACGAACCTTCCCCAGGGTCTTTTCTCCCTGAGGACGGCTGGAGAGTAACAATAGAGGCAGGCATGCTGGCAGCCCCTGTAGGGATTGAGGGAATAGTAAAGGCCGGGAAGGTTGGTTCTGCTCAGTAGATTTTTGACCCTGATTTCGCTCACTGCGAGTCTTTCCGTATCTCTTCCCTCCAGAAGTCCAGTTTTTTCTGGAAAAGACACCTCTTGAGGAGGCCGCTGTGTTTTACCCATTCCCTCATGGGAATGGTAAGCTTGGTACTGGCGTATGCTAGGGCTTCTCCCAATGTCTGGAAGATTTCCGGTCTTGTATGGAGCATCCTCCTCACACTTTCCCTAACGAACCAAACTCCCAGGGGAAGGAGGAAGCCGGGATGGATTTCCCTCAAAACGAGGACGGAGGCCTGCTTTTTCTCCTCCACCAACTTCTCCGCAACCGCCAGCCTGCAGGCATAGTAGCAACCCCCTATTTCGGGATAGGTTTTTCTTCCCCCGTATGGTTCCCAATCGCCCATCACGGCTGGGGAAGGGGCACTCTCCGGATTCCAGGTGGTCCCGGGGAACCAGCCCTCAATCCAGTCGAAGCTCCATTTTTCCGGCATGAAGATGGCCAGGAAAAGATTGTCGTGATGGCGGAGGAAATACACCCGATATTCATCCAGGGTATCGAAGTCTTTGAGTTCCTCCACCAACTCCTCCGAGAGGATGGAATCCACGGCCGTGATACTCCATCGGGTGGGAACCAGTCTCCTCCTTTCCTTGAGACCGAAGATACCCATGCTGAAAGCACGCTGTATCTTACTCACGGGTATTCCACTTCGATACAACTCTATTACCGCTTCTTGGGCCTTCAGGTCACCATCGTAGAAGACCCTCTCCATCATGCGATTGGTTTTCACGCATGAGATTTTCAGTTCACGCAATGGGGCGGAAGGTCCCATGGGGGGTATCTCCTCTCCCACGGTGAGGAAGCTGGAGGGTCGTTTGCTCAAAAGGATTTCCGCTTCCACGGGCTGTTCCCCCATGGCCATCTCTTGGAGCACCTCCACGAGTCTACTTCCCACTTTAGCCGTCTCCACCCTTTCCCTCTTCTTTCCCCTGACCAGAGAAGAGCGGAAAGCCACGATTTCCTCCACGCTTTTGTCCGTCCAGTTCTCAGGGGTATCCAGGAGGGAAGTGTCTCCCAGATAGGGGGGGAGCATGGGTCCCACATACACTTTGGGATATCCCAGCCTCCCCACGAAAACGGAGGGAGGGGAGGAACCCCAAATCCTGGAGGAAAGTTTTTTCCCGGTCTTTGCCAAGGCCTCTGCCCTCAGGAGGACGGGACATTTGGGTTTGCCACAAAAACCCCTCCCCCTGCAGGAGAGGCAGAGGAAGCCCGATCTCCGGAGGTGAACACCCGTTATCCCCTCCAAGAGCGGAGCGGGCAGAACTTCCTTCAACCAGCGGAGATCCTCGGGTCTCAAGGACTCAAAGATGGCTTAGGGCAATATACCTGATGAGATCGCTTACGTCCTCGCATCTGTCGGCTACCTCCTCCAAGTTGTCGGCAATTTCCTTCAGAAGGAGGGAAGAACTCAGGTTTTTGTTGACCCTTTGCCATTCCAGCATCTTGGGTATGAGTTTCTCTCCCCTGAAGTCGTCTATTTCTTCCTCCATCCTTTCCACCTCATGGGAAACTTTGATGGCGGAGGAGGGATTTTGGGTGAGGGCGAGGAAATTCTTATACATAGTCTTGGAAATTTCCACCACTCTTAAAGAAAACTGGGAGAAGAGCTTCCTCAAGTCCTTCGGTAGCTCAGCAGGGTCTAGGAAGGTGAGCTTTCTGGCAGCAGCCTTGGCATTGGAAGCCACATCGTCCGCCGTCATCACCAATCTTATTATTTCGTCCCTGTTGATGGGCTGAAAGAGCTTCTTGGCCAAATCCTCTAGGATTTCCTTCTTCACCTCATCCGCCTCTTTCTCCTTTGCGAAAACTTTGTTGAAGGCTTTCTCCACCTCCTTCCTTCCTTTCAGAGAGCAAGCCGCCTGAAAGGCTTTGTCCATTTCCACCACGGTCTCCACTACCCTTTTCATGTGATCATCGCATCTCTTCAGCACTTCCGTTTCACGTCCCTTTCCTATCCAAAGAAGAGGTCCACCTCCTCTCATGCCACCACCACTTTGGCCAACTTAAATAGACCGGCACTTAATAAAGCAGCACATGGTATGGTGAGGATCCAAAAGAGGAGGATCTTGATCGTCGTCCTGCGGTTGATGGCTCCAATCCCTCCCATGGCCAATCCCACCCCTATCACGGTTCCTATATTGGAGATGGAGGTGGAAATGGGAATGCCGAACTTCCAGAGGAGGGCGGGGATGGTGGTGAAAACCAGAACGGTGAAGGCCTGGGAATATTCGGCAGCCAGTCCGGTGAGGGGATTGAGCCTGCAAACCTTGTAACCCGCTGTATCTATCACTTTGTATCCCCAGCTGAAAGCTCCTAGGGCAATCCCGACCGCACCCATCAAGGATAGGAAGAACATGGTGGAGGTGGTGGGCAAACCCACCACGCGTTCGGTGGGGGTGATAAACACACCTGTGGCGTTGGCCATGTCGTTGGCTCCAAAGGCGAAGGCGCTGAGGAAGTGGACGATGATTAAAAGCTTGGAAGACAACTCCACTCCCTCCGCCTCCCTTACCCAGAGGAGAAGGGGGAAGAGACAGAGGGAGGAACAAAGAAGGGTGAAGTAAAGGGATCTTTCCCATCCCCATTTGAGGATACCGAGGAAGAGGGAGAGGAAGAGCGTCAGGAAGAGGGGAAGATAGAGAAGGGAAAACAGGAGGAGGTTGGAGAGTTTCCTTCTAGGTCTTCCAAAATACCTTCGGAGGAGGAAGAAAAGGGCTGCCGCCAATACCATTGCCACCAGGGGGGAGAGGGGAATGCTCAGAAAGGCTTTCTTGGCGACACTCCATCGAATGGGAGCACCCGTGGCGAGGGCAAAACCGAGGACACCTCCTAGGACGGAGTGAGTGGTAGAAACGGGCATCCCCATCCAGGTGCTGAAGGTCACCCACAAACATCCGGCCAGTGCAGCACATAAACTCCCCAACACCAGTGTGCCAGTTTCGAACTGTTCTCTGTGGATCAATCCTCGATCGAAGGTCTTCATGACGAAGGATCCGAAGAGGATTCCTCCCAGGGTGGAAAAGAGTACGAAGGTGTAAAGGGCCTTGCGCACGGAATAAACCCCTGCCCCCACCACGCAATTGCAGGGGTTGGCGGCATCGTTTGCTCCTAGACCCCAGGCCATGTAAAAGGCCAATGCTAAGCTAGCTCCATATAGGAGAAGGAGTTCAGGCATTTCTTCTGTTTTTCTTCCTCTTATATAGATTTATTGCCCATCTTTATATACCTCTAAATAGAAATATGAAGGAATATGGAGAAGCGCAAGATTCAACTCACAGGTGGATCCACCTACATCCTTTCCCTCCCCAAGCGATGGGTTGTGGAGATGGGGATAAAAGAGGGGGACGAGGTGGAGATGGAGAAAAGGGATGGTTCGCTTGTGGTTTTCCTTTCTCCGAAGAAGAGGGAGAAAAGTGAGGTGGTGGTGAAAGTTTCTCCTGACGAGAGTCCCAATGCTTTGGCTAGAAGGGTAATTTCTCTCTACTTAGTGGGATGTAACGTGATAAGGCTGAAGGCCAAGGAGGGAAGGATTTCCCCCGCTCAAAGGGAAGTGCTGAAGAACTTCGTGAGGACGAAGCTGGTGGGAATGGAAATAATCACGGATTTGCCAGGAGAAATAGTTCTTCAAGTGCTCATGAGTTACCCCGAACTCCCCGTGAAGGATGCCCTGAAGAGGATGTACCTCATCGCCATGAGCATGAGGGAAGATGTGATGGAAGCATTTGAAAGTAGGAACAAGGAATTGGCGAAAGATGTGGTGGTTAGGGATGATGAAGTGGATAGGTTTGGGATGTATATCATAAGGCAGCTAAAATCGGCGGTGGAGGATCCTCGGCTCATCAAGGAAATAGGACTGGAGAGTGGGAGGGAATGTCTGGGCTATAGAATTGTCACCAAGATCGTGGAAAGGGTATCCGACCACCTAGCTTTGGTAGCCCAGAATTTGTTACAGCTGAAGGAAGAGGTACCCGTGGAAGTGGTGAGGAGCATGAAGGAAATGGAAAAAGTTGCCTTCTCCGTTTTCGAGGATGCCGTGAACGCCCTTTTTGAAGGGGATTATCTGAAGGCGGAGAAGGTCATGGAGAAAAGGGAGGAGATCTTGAGTGCGGAGGAGAGGGTAATAAGGGAAGTTTTGAGGAGGGTGAAAGGAGAGGATCTGCTCGCCCTTAGATTGATCATCGAAAGCCTGCGTAGGATAGGGGAATATGGGAGCGATATAGCCGAAATAGTCCTCAACCTAAACGCTTTCAAAATGGTGGAGGAGCAGAGTTGAAGGAAGAGTACGACTTGGAAGAGGAAAGGGTGAGGAAGTTTCTTAGATCTAAAGGGATAAGGAAGGTAGCGGTACAACTCCCCGAGGGGTTGCGAAAGTATGCATGGAAGATAGGGGAGCTTCTTAAGGAAGAAGGAGTGGAGGGAATTTTCCTGGGAGGAAGCTGCTACGGGGCTTGTGACCTGGCTGAAAAGGAAGCCCTGAAAGCGGGGGCAGAAGCCCTATTGCATTATGGTCATTCCGATATGGGTCTTTCTTCCTCTCTTCCCGTTCTCTTCGTAGAGGCGAGGATGAAGGTGGATCCCGTGGAACATATTGTTGAGGCAATGAGGGAAGAGGAAGGAAAAAGAGTGGGAATAGTCACCACCGTGCAGCATGTGGATTTCCTTTCCAAGGTGTTGGAAACCTTGGTCTCCCTCGGTTTTCATCCGTTGGTGGGAGGTCCCGGAAAAAGGACAAGATATGAGGGGCAAATCTTGGGTTGTGATTTCACTTCGGCTCTTTCAGTGGCAAAGGAGGTAGAAAGTTTTCTCTACTTTGGAACGGGGAGGTTTCATCCCTTGGGCGTGCATCTCGCCACCGGAAAGCCCGTTTTGGCGGTGGATCCACTCAGCGGAAAATGGGAGAGGATGGATTCAGCCGTAGATTTCTTAAGGAAGAGAAAGGGAGTGATGGCAAAGGCAGCCACCAGTTCTTTCTTCGGTGTGGTGGTGAGCACTAAACCCGGTCAGGCTAGGTTCAGGTTGGCGGAAACCCTTTGTGAAAAACTGAAAAAGGCTGGGAAAGAGGTGGTGAAGGTGGTGGCAGACGAGATAAAGCCGGAAGTCTTGCGGGATTTGGGAATAGAGGCAGCTGTTTGTGTGGCATGCCCCAGGATACCGTTGGACGATGCTCTCAGATTCGAGCTCCCCATGCTTACCCCTCCCGAACTCCTCCTGCTCCTGGGAGAGGAGGTAGAATACAGGTTAGATTCTGTGGAAGCGAGTGATTTTTAACTTTCAAGCTCAAGTGGTGGTGACCATGGAGGAGATTAAAACGGGAACCTTCGTGGTGCCTGGAACTTTCCTCTCTACGGTGGAGGAATTTCTGCCGGGGGAGGGAGTCTATGAGGAGGGAGGAAAGGTGTACGCTTCCTGCGCTGGATTGGTGCTCGTGGACTTGAGGACGAGAAAGATTTCGGTGATTCCGAAGAGTTCACCTCCAGTTTTGAAGCGTGGAGACATCGTGCTTGGGGAGGTGGAGGATGTGGGCCCGCAGAGGGTGGAAATAATCATAGAGAGCCTCAGGAGGAATGAAAACAGACAATTGCCCCCGCCTAAGCTTGGTATCCTCCATGTTTCAAAAGTTAGTAAGGGATACGTGAGGGACTTGGAAAAGAAATTTAGGGTTGGAGATATCGTGAGGGCCAAAGTGGGGGAGGTAGGAAGGGAGATAATCCAGCTTTCAACTGCCGAGGATGATTTGGGAGTGATTTTGGCCAAGTGCTTCAACTGCAATACCATCTTAAAGGTGGAGAACCTGAAAATGGGAAAACTGAGGTGTCCGGTGTGCAAAAGGGTGGAATTCAGGAAGCTGGCTAACGATTATGGAAGGGGAGATCCTTGGGGGGAGTGAAAACCAAAAAAGTTTTTACCATGGTCCTGAAGGACCCTTCTGAAGCCGTGGAGTTCATGCAGAGACTGAGCGAGTTGAATTATGAGATGGAAGCGGAGGTGAGGGGAGTCCACGTAACCTTGGGAATAAGGGGCTCAAAGGAGGAAATAAAAAGGGCTAGGGAAGAAATAGGAAAAATGTTGAAGGGACTCAGGGAGGAAGAAGGATGAAGGTGGAAGAGGTAGAAAAGGAAGGAAGGACCCTGCGCTTCAAAGTGGTGGGAGAAGACCATACTCTATGTAACCTGCTGAGGAAGGAAATGTATGAGGATGAAAACGTGGAGGCAGCGGCTTACAGGATTGAGCATCCCCTCCTTTCTCAACCGGAGTTCTATCTGAGGGTAAAGAAGGGAAAACCGGAAGAAGCACTTTTGAAGGCCCTGAAACGTTTGGAAGGAAAATTGGAGAAGTTGGAAGAAAAGTTCAAAACTGAGCTCGACAGCTTCAAGGTGCACTCTTGAAGTGCGTGAAATTCTGGAAGATCAAGCCGGAGATAAGAGTTTTGGGGGTAGACGATGGGCCTTTCAAGCCCAGGACCGATGGGAAGGTTTTGCTGGTAGGGGTGGTGATGAGGGGGAAGGAACAACTCGAGGGGGTGTTGAGTACTATGGTGGAAAAGGACGGGATGGATGCCACGGAAAAGCTAGTGGAGATGGTTAACAAGAGCAGACACAAGGATCAGCTTAGGGTAATAATGAGCGAAGGAATAACGGTGGCGGGGTTCAACGTTCTGGATATA